>NZ_JBSGXD010000013.1:0-116402 GCF_053609225.1 Rhodococcus sp. NPDC054953
CCGACACGTTCGAGGCGGCCTACTACGCTCAACCATCGACTCCCCAACCGGAGATGTCGCCAGCATAGGAGCGGCCAGATTCCCGGGTCGGTTCACAAAGCCACTCTCGAAGAGCAGCTCCCCGCCTTCATCCAGTACCTCGAGATCTCCGAAGCCAAAGCTCACTGGGCACGAGAAGAGGAAGCCCGCCGCTCGGAGATCCGCAAGGTCCGCTGGCACCAGGTCAGAAAGGAAGCGTTCGCTGCGCTCACCCAGCAACGCAATGCCGAGAAGCTTCGCGACGAACTGACGCGGCGCGACGCTGCCGCAGCCATGCGCGAGTATGCCAACGAGATCGATGCCGTCGCAGCTCAATCCACAGACCTCGACTCCGAAGCCGCACACGAATGGGCCAACTGGATCCGCCAACACGCCGAAACGACAGATCCGCTCAACGGGCCGCTGCACATCGTGCAGGTCACTTCCTGCAGCCACGACGAACTTCAACCGCACATGAAGGGTTGGAGCACGTACGGACCTCATCTGGGGTAGCCAACCGCCATACTGCTGGTCGTCCGGATGGACTTGCGCTCAACGGTTTACACCACGCCTCTGGGCTCTGTCGGAAGATCCTCCTCCAGATGCGCTTCGATCTCCTCCGGCGAGGAGTACTGGGCCTGGATTCCGGGCCACCATCGGCTCTGTTTGGCCTGGTACGGCCCGTACATGCCTTCCGTCATTCGCGTCCTCGTCACGACCAGGCCGTGACGAGCCCTGGAGAGCATGACCAGCAGGACGCGCTGCTCCTCATCCAGTGCGTCTCCCTGGCTGTTCCGCTTGCCCGGCAGGTGTCCTTCCTCCAGGCCGATGACGAACACCCAGTCGAACTGCTGGCCTTTGCCAGTATGTGCGTTGAGCAGGTGGACGCCGGGGCCGATCGCCTGCTTGGGATCGGAGGCCCTGATCGACCTCACCGCGGCCTTCGCCGTGACTGCATCGCTCTGCTCCAGGGTGTCGAACGCGTCGTCGACCAGCTCGCGGGCGTCGACGTCGGCGGGGTCCATTGCATCGAGCACCGCCAGCCTCGCGTCCGCGATGCTGGCTCCATGGGGCAGGGCAGCGACGGTCGACTGGATGAGGGCGACGATCCCGGGGTCGTCGATCGCGAGGTCCCATCGGCGGACTGGGAAGGCCTTCTCCTCCACGAACGCCGCGTCGATATTTTCCCTGCGCCACCCCGCACGAGTGATGATCCCGATGGATGCTTCGGGCAGCCGGTCCAGGATCGATCCCGCCAGACGCCTCAGCAATTCCGCCTCGACAGCGCGGTTCTGGAGCACAAGGGCCGCGGAGCAGCCCCTGCCTGGCCACCGCTCCGGCTGCGCGGACACCAGACCAGAGCCCGGATCGACCTGCTCGCTCACCGAGTTGACCGTCTCCAGCACCTTCGGCGAGGAGCGGTAGGACTCGTGCAGCCTGATCGGCTCGCCACAGGTCCTCCGGGCCTCCGCCTCGACCTCGGTGGGCGCGGCCCCTGCCCACGAGTAGATGCCCTGCAGGGGATCGCCGGCGAACGTCCGCCTGGACGTGCAGCTCAGCAGGGCGAGGTCGAGCTGTTGCATCGAGAGGTCTTGGAACTCGTCGACCAGTACCGCGCCGAAATGCGCTTGGTAGAGACGCGCGACCGCGGGGATGCGGAGTAGGTGCTGTGCGTGCCGGAGGAGGTCGTCGTAGTGGAGCTGATTGGTCTCCTGCCGCGACCGCTCCACCTTCTCCGCGAGCACGACCGCGTGCGCGGAACCTCGCTGTCTAATGGCCGTCAGCACCTCGACGTCCGATAGCGGTCCCCGCTTGATCTCGCTCAGGATCCGCTCGGCGTCGTACATGGCGGCCCCGCCGCCCGCTGCCTCCATCGCCCGCCGCATAGTGCTGGTCTTCGGTAGCTCCAGTCCTTCCATGTCGAGGCCGATGGTCCTGCCGTGGGCGAGGACTACCTGGGTCGCGAAGCCGTGGAGGTTGCGGACAACGATCTGCCTACGCGCTCGTGCGTGGCCCAGCACGGAGCGGAGGCGTTCTTCGAGGTTCGAGCGGGCCCGCTTGGTGAAGGTCAGAGCGAGCACGCGCTGGTTCTGCTCTAGCGAACCGATCTGATGGGCGGCGCGGTGCGCCAGGACCTCGGTCTTGCCGCATCCTGGCGGGGCGATGATCAGCAGGTGATCCTGCGCGGAAGTCGCCGCATCGCGCTGCTCCGCGCTGAGCGAGAACCCGCTCACTGCCTGCTCAGCTCGTCCAGCGCCCGCACGAGCCGCGACACGCTGCCGATCTTCTCCGCTGCGTCCGGCGTCATGGCCTCAGCGATGCACGTCGCCGCCTCGACTTTGCCCTTGTCCCTACAGAATTTCGCCACCGCTTCGGGGCTAATCGCCTCGATCGTGTCGACGCCCGCCGACTGCAGCAGCCCCTGTTCCTGGCAGAACTTTCCGTCGATGAGGGCCTTCGCCGCGACTGGGCCGCCGAGGGCGCAGGTGTACTCGTCCTCGAGGTCGGCCTTGGAGACGAACACCTTCTTGTCGACGACGTAGCGGGGCTTTCCACCGAACGCGTTCACCCAGGGGGCGCTCTCCTTGTCGTCGACCAGACCCAGAAGCGTGGGTCCGAACCCGTCGGGCCCAAGGAGCGGGAAGACGTTCCTGAACTTGTCCGCGCCGTCCAACTCGACGACCACAGCACCGAGCCGGTCGAGGTCGATGCCGAGGCTGTCGGCCACCGACTCCACGATCACCCGATCGGCGTCGCCCTCGACGAGGACGACGAAGCGCGCCGTCAGGGCCTCCAGCAGCCGCGGCGACCACCAGTGCGCGCGCACCTTCTCGACCTTCGACAGCTTAGACTCTCCGATCTGGTGGCACTTCCCGTGACGGTCTACCGCGATAACCTCCGAGGGCTCGAACCGGTGGAGGATGTACGGCGAATGCGTGACGATGATCTTCTGATTCCCGTCGCCGCTCAGGAGGTCCGCCGCCGTCCGTTGACTGGTCGGGTGCAGATGGATCTCCGGCTCGTCGATCGCGAGGACGTTCGCCGTCCCCTCTGCCAGGTCGAAGAGCGTCATGGACATGAGCTGTCGGACTCCGTCCGACTGCTCCGCCAGCGAGACCTGGCTGTCGCCTCGGTTGAGGAACATCGTCACGTCCTGGAGCACGTCGCTGGACGGATCGGTCACGCTCCGGACCGAAAAGTCGTCCTTGGCGACGGCGCGCGGCATCGAACGGCTGAGATGACTTGCGACGCGGCCCAGGAGATCCCCAACCGACTCGTTACCCGCGAGCTTCTCGTTGAATTGATCGAGGATTGCCTTCAATCCGTCCTCATTGGGTCCGAGGTTAGCGGCCGCCAGGAGCGTCCGGACCGGGCTGTGCGCGCCCTCCATCATCGACGCGCCGCGCGTCGCCTTCAGATAGCGCCAGCCGAACGCTTCCAACTGCTCGCGACTCGGCGCTCGTTCATGACCGCTCTCCGGAAACCACCGGCGGATCGACACCGCCTCGTCGTCCTCGGGATCCGGCTCGACCACCATCTGGACCCAGAGATACTCGCCGACCTGATCCTGGGCGATGCTGATCTCCGAGGGGAAGAGACGACGGCTCTCGTCCGTGAATCCCGACCACCAGGCGTTGACCACGAGAGACTGCTCCAGGTCGCGCAGGTCGCCAGGCTTCAGCGCCTGGTAGAGGCCAGCGGTGCTCGTCCCGAGGAGCAGGTTCAGCATGCGCAGGATCGATGACTTGCCCACGTCGTTCGCACCAACGATGACCGCATGCCGGCGCACTTCGAGATCCAGGTCCTGGATTCGGCTGTGGTTGGTGATTTCCACCCTGGACAGACGCATGCCCGCCTCGCCCCCTCGTGTTCTGGAGCTGAGACGCTGCTCCGAATTTACGTTCTACGACGGTCAGTGAACCAGCAGGCTCCTCAGCCTAGGTCTCGGTTCAGCGTCGATTTCTTCGCCGATCATCTCCGCCGGTTTCCCAGCAGGTCCCTGCAGATCCACCAAGCGCAAGTATCTCGGACACCACAAGCAGGATCATCGTGATGACAACCAAAGCATGATCGCACCCAGAATTCATCTGTCACAGTCAGTTTCGAGCCTGAACCTGCGCGGCAACCTCGACTGCGAAGTCCGGGTCGGAGCGGATGCGCGCCACCACGTCGTCAGCGATCTTGTTCAAGTCGAGCGGACCAGCGAGATCGGCCTCCACCGCCTGCGGGTAATTGATGTCGAGGCGTCGATTGTAGGCACTGTCACCGTCGTCGCCGTATGCGGTGAGAACGTGATCGAACACGAGATGGACCTTGCTTGTGAAGATGTCCGGCGTATACGGATCTTCCGGAAGACCCTCGTCGAGCACACGACGGATTGTGCTGTTGACGTCATTGGTGGTCGCGACCTTGCGGCGCCAGTCCTGGACGAGCTTCTCGTGGAGGTGCTCCAGGAGTTTCTTCGCGCTCTCCTTGACCATGTCGCGCTCCTCGGCCGTGAGCACGGGATCGGGCTGGGTCAGTAGGTCGAAGATCGCGAGTTCTTCCTCGGTCATGCCTTCGCGGACAGCGCGTTCTTCTTCCTCGGTGAGCGTCTTGGAAAGCTCGATGAGGCGGCGCAGGTACTCGTCGATGTTGACGCTGCCCGCGTTGTAGTCGGCGATTAGTTGTTCGATGCGCTCGACCAGTTCGTACCGCGTCGGGTTACGCAACGCCGCGCCGATGGCCTGCTGCCGCAGTAGTTGTGCGAGTCGGTCGGTCTCGGCCCGCTTGCGGCCGGCGAACTTCACCGCGAGGCCATCGAAGTCGATGAGCGATAGGTCGATCAATGGGTCAGGCATGGCGCCCTCGGCGGCGGCTCGGATGACGTACTCCTCAGCTCCGACCGACCGATCGAGCAGGGCGTCCACGGCGTTGCGCACGGCCGAGATGTCGGCCTCTTGTGGCCGGGTGACTTCAATGATCCGTTCATGCAACACCCGGATAGCGGCAACAGTGCGCTGCTGCGCGGCAGCCTTCGGGTTCGGCAGAAGCGCCTTGAAGAGCTTCCGCACTTGGCGCGCCTTAACGGTGAAGTCGTTACGGGTTTCCTCGTCGACCAGCAGGGCCTCGACAGCGGCATCACGCTTGGCGATGTGGCTGAAGCCCTCGGCATCGCGCACTGCAATGAGGTCTACACCGACGCTCGCGCAGTATGAGATCAGGTCCGCGACCGCTGAATCCAGCTCGCCGGCGAGGGCGTCGATGATCTCGATGGGGGATTCCCCGGTATTCGCAGCACCGTAGACGGCGAGAGCCTTCTCCAGGTTCCGGAAGACGCCGACGTAGTCGACAATGAGTCCGTTTTCCTTCTCCGGGAAGACGCGGTTGGCGCGTGCGATGGTCTGCATCAGCGTGTGGTTCTTCATCGGCCGGTCCAGGTAGACCGTCGACACGCTCGGGGCGTCGAAGCCGGTCATCCACATCGCGCAGACAAATACCAGCCGCAGCGGGTCGTCGGCGTCCTTGAACTTCTCGGCGAGGTCTTCGCGGTTCATCCGCTCACGGTGGGGGCGGATGTCGAGGCCGAGGTCGTCGAGCATCTTCAGTTCGTTCTGACTTTGGGAAACCACGACCGCCATGTCGGTGGTCTCCATCAGCCCGATCCGTGAGGCCAGCCAGGGACGCTCCAGCTCAGGCAGCGCATCATGCTGCCGACGCAACTCGTCGAGGTGCTCAGCCCATGCATCCTGGACGAGGTCATACATCCGTACGGCTGCGGCCTTGTCGAGGCCGACGTACATTGCCTTGCCAGAGAACCCGCGCCCGACGAAGTGCCGCACCAAGTCGGCAGCGATCGTCTTGAGCCGCTCGGGCCGGGTCAGCAGCGTGTACTGCGTGCCGAACTCCCGCGCCAGCGCACCCTCGGCATCCTCATCCAACTCGGCATCTTCGAGCAGTGCGTCAAGCTCGTCAGAAAAGCCCTCGTTGACCAGTTGCAGCTCGGGGATGCGGTTCTCGTAATACAGCGGCACGGTCGCGCCATCTTCGATGGCGTCGCGGAAGTTGTAGGTGCTGACGTAGTCGCCGAACTGCTCACGCGTCGCCTGCTCCTCGCCGGCGATCAGAGGGGTTCCGGTGAAGCCCATCATGGAAGCGTTGGGCAGTGCGCGGCGCATGTTGAGCGCGAGGGTGTCGTACTGGCTGCGGTGGGCCTCATCGGTGATGACGATGATGTCCGAGCGGTTGGACAGTACCGGCATCTCACGCTCGCCGACCGCTTTGGAAAGCTGGAACTTCTGGATCAGTGTGAAGACGTAGCGGTGGTCAGCGGTCAGCAGCTCGCGCAGGTGCGTGATTGATTCGGCGTGGACCCTCGCCTCAGGTGAGATAGCTCCGGCGTCGGCGAACTCGCCGTGAAGCTGGGTGTCGAGTTCGGTTCGGTCAGTGACCATGACGAACGTCCACTTGCCCGCGACCTGGCGGAGCACCTTTTGCGTGAACCACAGCATCGACAGTGACTTGCCGGAACCCTGCGTATGCCAGAAGACCCCGAGCCGTTTCTCCTGCTCGGAACGTGCACTGTGCAGCTTTTCGACCGCGG
Organism: Rhodococcus sp. NPDC054953; assembly: GCF_053609225.1. NCBI lineage: Bacteria > Bacillati > Actinomycetota > Actinomycetes > Mycobacteriales > Nocardiaceae > Rhodococcus > Rhodococcus sp. NPDC054953. The sequence continues at coordinate 6,602 of NZ_JBSGXD010000013.1, forward strand.
CGTTGACTCCGAGGTATTGGTGAGAGCGTGCGACGCTCTTGACCAGTCCACCCGGACGCTCCAGATAGGCGACGAAGTTCTCTAGCAGGTCGAGCAGGATCGCCGGGGTACACGTGCCGCGCAACGCGGTCTCCAAAGCGATCTCGCCGCGCATCCCGTTGGCGTCGATGACTTTCCAGTCACCGAAGAACTCCCATGGAGAGTACGTCGACCCCACCTTGGCCTCGCTGCCGTTTGAGAGCAGCACGAAGCAGTTGGGGACGAAGAGTTGCGGGATGGTGTCACGATAGTCGGTGAGGTTGTCGTCGTACGCCGACTTGACCGGCTCGTTCGGTTCCTTGAACTCCATCAGCACAAGTGGCACGCCGTTGACGAACAGGGCGACATCGAGTCGGCGACTGTGCAGGTGGCCCTTGACCCACATCTGCTGCACCGCCAGCAGGTCGTTGTTCGACGGATCATCCTTCAAGTCGAGGTAACGCAAAGTCTCGATGCGCTTCTCGCCGTTCTCGTCGGTCCACTCAGCCTGGTAACCGTCGCGTAGCAGGTCATTGACCTCACGGTTGGCGCGTACCCGGTCCGTGGCTGAGCGGTCCTTGGTGAGTACCTCGATAGCCTCGTTGATCGCGGTGTCGGGCACGTCCTCGGGGTTGAGCTTGCGCATCGCGAACCGGAGTCGGTGGGTGAGCACGACCTCGTGCTGAGAGTCGCGCCCTAACGTGCCCTGTGCACCAAGGGTTTCGGAGAACGCGTCGACAGGAGTCCAACCGAGCTTGGCAAGCAGCTCCATGCTTGGCTTCTCGACGTAGTCGAACTCCGGACCCTTGGCCATCATCACTACACGTGCTCCTCGATGAGTGCTTCGATATCGAGCGTTGAGATGTCGATCTGGCCGGTTACTAGCTTGGGGAGCAGAAGGTCCCTGATCTCCGCCAGGCGATCTGACTCCTTGCGGATAGCTTCTGTCATTTCGAACATCGGGAAGACCACCAAGTCCCATCGATTGATCAAATCGGCGGGCGGCATAACCGTGGGGAGTGCATGCACGACCTTCCTGTCCAAACTAGGAACGGCGGCCCCGGACGCCGCCCGCTTCAGATCCAACTCCGTGAGCAAGAAATAGGCATAGCGAGGCGTCGCGAGACGGAACTCTTTGACCCATAGCGACGTGTTCAGCGGCCAGAACGCGTGAGAAACATACGTCACTACGCCTATCGTCCCACTTCGCCCAGTCGTGACCCCTGGTCCTTCTGATTTCGGAATGGAATGGCTTCCTTGCACTCCCGATGCACCAATGACCGGAATGTCGCCAACTTCACGGTTCTTCAGGGGAAGGTCGAAGCCACGCTGAAGAACGAGGAGCGACTCCACCGGGCCGACGACCCACCCTTGCGGAATCGAGCCGAGGCTGGAGTCGACGAAGGGTACTTCTTCGTGGCCGGGGTAGCGGAACTTCACGAACCACTCGAGGTAGATGGCCCGCGCCATCTCTTCCAACACCTCAACCCGCCGACGATTGTTCGCGATCAGGTCGTCGATTGCGTCGAGGACTGCGCCGACGACCGCCTGCGAACTCCTCGGAAGCAGTGGGATCTCGACAGCCTTCAGTTCTGGTTGCCTGATGCCGCTCACTGTCGTCCCGCTCGCGCGTCGACGCAAGCTCGCTTGCGCATTCGGCGAGCGGAGGTAGTGGAAGAAGTAGCTGGGGTCGACTAGGCCAGGATCAGGCCGAAGGAGGATGACCCGCTGTGCCAGCGCAATTTTGGCGTCTAGCCCAACCCGGGCAACTTCACCCAGCGGAGCTTCTGTGGTAATGAGGACATCGCCAGACTTCGGCAACCCTCTTCGCATCCAAGTCTCGTAGGTGGCCTCGGCGATGTACTCGCGCCGATCGGTCAAGATGGTCCCGCCCTTGATCACTTTCGCCGTGATCAGCGGCACTCCTGCTTCCGTTTTGGGCGGCGTCTTGCCTCGGTAATCGATCAGCGTCTCTACCAGTTCACCGATCGTTGACTCGGTGCTCATACGTCGAGAATTCCTTGCACCGCCGCGTCGACCTTGGCCCGAAGCAAGTCGGCCTCACTACTCAACTTAGTGAACTCCTCGTACAGCTCTTCGAGCTTGACCACGAAGTCTTCGTCATCCTCGTCGACGGCGGCTGAGCCGGCGTAGCGACCGGGGTTGAGGCTCCACCCTTGTGTCTTGATGTCGGTGCGAGTCGCGACCTTGCACAGCCCAGGAACGTCGACGTACGCGCCGTCGGGGAAGTGCTGCTCGATCAGGGTTTCGCTGCCTGCGAACTTCTCGACGTCTTCGCCTCGGTAGAGCCGCACGACGTTGGCGAGGAACTCGATCTGCTCCGGAGTGAAGTCGCGGTGGGCGCGGTCGATCTGGTTGTAGATGTGGCGTGCGTCGAGGAACAGCACGGTGTCCTCGCGTGGCGTGCCGATCTTGGCCTTGTCGAAGAACCACAGCGTCACCGGGAGTGTCACTGTGTAGAAGAAGTTTGGACTGATCGAGACCATCACGTCGACTGCCCCGGACTCGATGATCTGCTTGCGGATCTCCTTCTCGGAGTGGCCAGCGTCGCCCGCCGAGTTGGCCATAACAAAGCCGGCGCGACCCTTCGGCCCAAGAGATGCATAGAACTGCTGGATCCACAGGTAGTTGGCGTTGTCAGGTCTGGGGACGCCGAACGGGTAGCGCTTGTCGCCGGCGAGCTGCTCCTTCTTGACCTTGTCAACATTGAACGGCGGATTGGCCATGACGTAGTCGAAGGCACCGACCGCGTCGTGTGGGTCTTCGTAGTAGCTGTTGGCTCGCTTGATATCGCCGGAGAGGCCGTGGAGAGCGAGGTTCATCTTCGCGAGCGGAACCGTGTCCTCTGTCTTCTCCGCACCGAGTATGGAGAGCGTGCGGGTGGCTGACTCGTGGTGGCGCTCAACGAACTTGGCGCACTGAACGAACATGCCGCCCGAGCCACAGGCCGGGTCGAAGACGCGGCCCTGGAACGGCTCGAGGACGTCCACGATGAGCCGGACGATCGAGTACGGCGTGAAGTATTCGCCGCCGCCCTTGCCTTCCTGGGCGGCGAAATTGGAGAGGAAGTCCTCGTAGATGAAGCCGAAGGCGTCGCCTTCGAGCTGGGTGGGCAGCGGAGCGAACAGGCGCAGCAGCTCGATCAGTGTCGAGCGCTCAAGCTTCTGGTAGCCGCGGGGGAGGATGTCTTTAAGTTCCGGGTTGGCGGCCTCGATGCCCTTGATGGCCTCGTCGACGGCCTTGCCGATGTCATCACCCTCAGGCAGGCCGACCAGGTGCGATAGACGCGCTTCATCGGGTACGTAGAGCACCGACTTCGCCTTGTAGTCCGCGATCGTCGCGGGGTTGCGCTTGGTGGCCTTTGCCTCGACCTCGTGACGGACTGCTTCGAAGCGGTTCTCGGCGTATGCGAGGAACACCAACCCCAGCACCGGGTCGCGGTACTGAACCGGCGTCAGCTTCGAGTTGGCTCGCAGTTCGTCGGCGGCGGACCACAGGGTCGCACGCACCTTGGCGAGGTCGGTAGTTTTCATGTTGCGAGATTAGCTGGGGGTTACACCGGTTCGGCGCTAACCTCGCCCTGCTGGCAGCGCCCCGCAGCGTGGCGGAATTTCCCAGGAGAGCCCACAGGTGTGTGCCTCCGTCACTGTGAGCGAACTAAGGTGTGGCCCCGACCCGCGTCACCCTCACGAGCGTTGGGTTGTGCCTACCCCGCCTCGAGTCGGGGATCGCATCACGCAAACCGCAGGGGAGATGGTGTCGTCAGGAATGGGGACTGGCACACCCTCGTCCCCACACAGGCAGGAAGGGAACTCGCATGGCGAGATCAACAAAAAGGACGAGGTCACGAACTCTTTCGAGTTCGTGACCTCGTCCTGTGCAGTTCGTGGAACTGCTCCTGGTGGGCGAAGGGGGACTTGAACCCCCACGTCCCGAAGGACACTGGCACCTGAAGCCAGCGCGTCTGCCATTCCGCCACTCGCCCGAGCGACGCTGGAAACACTAGCACGCACCATGACGAAATCACGATTCGCCCGTCTGACCTGCGGCGATGCGCGCCGCCGATGACGTTGTCGCGCGTCACGGATACCATGCAGAAGCGGTCGCGGTTGACCGCGACACGCGGCGAGGTCGAGAGGAGGCGACGTGGGTATCGTCCAGCGCTTCGAACGGAAGCTTCAGGGCGCCGTCGGCGACGGTCTGGCCCGGGTCTTCGGCGGAGGAGTCGTTCCCCAGGAGGTCGAGTCCGCGCTGCAGCGCGAGGCGGTCGACGGGTTGCAGCGGCTCGACGGCGGGCACACGCTCGCCCCGAACTCCTACGTGATCACGATCAACGAGTCCGATCACGAGGAACTGTCCTCGGATCGGGAATTGACGGTGCGGGCGTTCTCCCGCCACCTTGAGGACTTCATCCGTGACCAGGGGTGGCAGACCTATGGGCCGGTTTCCGTTCGGTTCGAGGCATCACCCACACTGCACACGGGGCAGTTCCGGACCAGTGGTGCGGTGGATCCGGATGTGGGGACAACCCCTCCCCCTCGACCGAATCGGCAAGTAGCCTTACCGCCCGCGAACGCACGACCCTCCGCACCGAAGAATTCAGGAGCTGGCCAGATGACCCAGAACCCAGGTTTCGACCCCTCGCGTGAGCCCGCCGACGAGGGTCGCTACCCGCAGGACCGGCAGGTCAGCGCCCAGAATGGCAACGCCTACCCGAGCTACTCCGCGGCGGGCGGCGGCTACGACCAGCCCCGCAACGGCTACGCGCAGGGCGGCGCGCAGCAGCGCAACGGTGCCGAGTACCCGGCGAACCCGTACCCGCAGACGGACTACGCGAACCCGTACCCGCCGAACCCCGACTACGCGCAGGGCGGCAGCGACTACGCCTCGGCCGACTACGCGCAGCAGGACTACGCGAACCCGTACCCGCCGAACCCGGACTACCCGGCCTACGGCCAGCAGCAGCCCGACTACGCGCAGCAGGACTACGCGAACCCGTACCCGCCGAACCCGGACTACCCGGCCTACGGTCAGCAGCAGCCCGACTACGCGCAGCAGGCCGACTACGGGCAGCAGGACTACGCGAACCCGTACCCGCCGAGCGCCGACTACCCGGCCTACGGCCAGCAGCAGGGCTACGGCCAGCAGCCGCAGCAGCAGTACGGGCAGCCGTACGGCGGCGACTTCCAGGGCGGCTTCGAGCAGAACCGCGCCCTCACCGCGACCCTGCAGCTCGAGGACGGCAGCGGCCGCAACTTCCAGCTGCGGGAGGGCCGCAACGTGATCGGCCGCGGCCAGGAGGCCCAGTTCCGGCTCCCCGACACCGGTGTCTCCCGCCGCCACATCGAGGTCCGCTGGGACGGCCAGGTCGCGATGCTGTCGGACCTCGGTTCCACCAACGGCACCACCGTCAACGGCGCTCCCGTGCAGGACTGGCAGCTGGCCGACGGCGACGTGATCCGGGCCGGGCACTCCGAGATCCTGGTGCGTATCGTCTAGTTACCGGACAGTTACCCAGTCCGACGTGGCCAACCCGACAGCAGCGGAACTCCGCAGGAATTCCGTATTGTGGTTCGGGCGTCCCTGATGCGATCGACAACCGCCGCATCGCCATACGACGCTGTCGGCACGACGCCGCACGCACGAGGAGGAGGTGGACCGCTGTGCAGGGACTCATCCTGCAGTTGACCAGGGCCGGCTTCCTGCTGCTCCTGTGGTTGTTCGTGTGGGCGGTCCTGCGCACCCTGCGCAACGACGTCTACGCCGCGGCGGGCGTTCGGATCCCGCCCCGCGGCCGCAGCGCGTCGTCCGTGCTGCCGACGTTCGGGAAGCCGAAGGTCGCGAAGAACCTCGTCGTGACGCAGGGCTCCCTCGCGGGCACCCGGATCACGCTCGGCACCCAGCCGGTGCTCATCGGCCGCGCCGACGACTCGACGCTGGTGCTCACCGACGACTACGCCTCCACCCGGCACGCCCGCATCTCCCCCCGCGGAACCGACTGGTACGTGGAGGATCTCGGCTCCACCAACGGCACCTACCTCGACCGGGCCCGCGTCACCACCGCGGTCCGGGTGCCGCTCGGCACCCCGGTTCGGGTCGGCAAGACCGTGATCGAGCTCCGCCCGTGACCCTCGTCCTGCGCTACGCAGCGCGCAGCGACCGCGGCCTCGTGCGGTCCAACAACGAGGACTCCGTCTACGCCGGCGCCCGCCTGCTGGCCCTCGCCGACGGCATGGGCGGGCACGCCGCGGGCGAGGTCGCCTCGCAGCTGATGATCGCCGCGCTGGCGCACCTCGACGACGACGAACCCGGCGACGACCTGCTCGGCAAGCTGGAGGCCGCCACCCGGCACGGTAACGCCGCCATCGCCGAACAGGTCGAGGAGGAACCCGAACTCGACGGCATGGGCACCACCCTGACCGCGATCCTGTTCGCGGGCAGCAAGCTCGGCCTCGTGCACATCGGCGATTCCCGCGCCTACCTGCTCCGCGACGACGCGCTCACCCAGATCACCCGCGACGACACCTTCGTGCAGTCCCTCGTCGACGAGGGCCGCATCACCGCCGAACAGGCACACACCCACCCGCAGCGGTCGCTGATCATGCGGGCGTTGACCGGCAACGAGATCGAGCCGACGCTGACCGTCCGCGAGGCCCGCGCCGGCGACCGGTACCTGCTGTGCTCCGACGGACTGTCCGACGTCGTCAGCGACGAGACCATCGCCGACGTCCTGCGCGGCGGCACCCCCGCCGACTCGGCGGACCGGCTGATCGAGTTGGCGTTGCGCAGCGGCGGACCCGACAACGTCACCGTCGTCGTCGCCGACGTCATCGACCTGGACTACGGTCCGAGCCGCCCGATCGTCGGGGGCGCCGCCTCCGACGAGGAGGAGGACACCCCGCCGCCGGACACCGCAGCGGGCCGCGCCGCCGCGATGCGTCCGCCGCGGGCCACCCCGCGCCGGGTGACCGTCACCGAACCGGAACCGAAGAAGAGTCACCGGATGCGGTGGACCCTGATCTCGCTCGGCCTGGTCGTCGCGCTCGCGGTCGGGCTGCTCATCGGGCGGGCCCTGATCCGCAATAACTACTACGTCGGCGCCGACGACGGTCGCGTCGCCGTGCTGCGCGGGGTGCCCGGCTCCGTCCTCGGGTACTCGCTACAGGAGGTCGACCTCGTCGGCTGCGTCACCGAGGACGGCGACCTGACGCTGGTCGCCACCGATATCACCCCCACATCCTGCACGGCGCTGATGGTCGACGACCTGCAGCCGTCCGCGCGGGAACAGGTCCGGGCCGGGTTGCCGTCCGGGTCGCTCGCCGATGCGAAGGACCAGATGCACCGGCTCACCGACGGGGACCTCCTCCCGGTGTGCACGCCGCTGACCACCAGCACGCAACCCACCCCGACCCCGACCCCGGCCCCCGCGCCCGCCCCGGCCCCCACCCCGGTCCCCGCGCCGGGAGCACCCCCCGCGCCCCCGGCGCCGCCCGCCCCGGCACCCGTACCGACCACGGAAGCGGCCCCGCCGACGGAGACGACGCTGCCTCAGGTCCCGGGACAGAATTGCAGGACCGGTAGCTGATGTCCGTGTCCTCGGCACCCTCGGGTGCCTCCTTCCCGAGCCCACCCGGCGGTTTCGCCCCCGCACCCCCTCCGTCGAACCGCCGCGGTGTGGAACTGCTGCTGATCGGCGCCGCCATCGCGATCACCACCCTGTCGTTGGTGCTCGTCGAGATCAGCCAGGAACAGGCCCTCACCTGGGACCTCGCCAAGTATGCGATCGCGTACGCGGTCCTGTTCCTCGTCGCGCACGCCGCGGTCCGCCGGTTCGCGCCGCACGCCGACCCGCTGCTGCTGCCGATCGTCGCGCTGCTCAACGGCCTCGGCCTGGTCCTGATCCACCGGCTCGACCTCGCGGACGCGTCCAGCGCCGCCTACTTCGGTAGGGAGGCGCCGTCCCCGGACGCCACCCAGCAGGTGCTGTGGACGGCGCTCGCGATTGCCGGGTTCATCGCGGTGCTGGTGCTGCTGCGCGATTACCGGCTGCTCGCGCGGTACAGCTATACCCTCGGCCTCGCCGGGCTGGTGCTGCTCGCGATCCCCGCGATCCTGCCGTCGTCGATGTCCGAGGTGAACGGCGCCAAGATCTGGATCAAGCTGCCGTTCTTCAGCATTCAGCCGGGCGAGTTCGCGAAGATCCTGCTGATCATTTTCTTCGCGTCGGTCCTGGTGTCGAAACGCGAACTGTTCACCACCGCGGGCAAGCACGTCTTCGGCCTCGACCTGCCGCGCGCCCGCGACCTCGGCCCGATCCTCGTCGCCTGGGTGGTGTCGATCGGCGTGCTGGTGCTCGAGAAGGACCTCGGCACCTCGCTGCTGCTGTTCGGCACCGTGCTGGTGATGCTGTACGTCGCGACGGAACGGGCCGGCTGGCTGGTGATCGGCGGCGGCCTGCTCGCGCTCGGCTTCGTCCTCGCCTACCAGATGTTCGGGCACGTCCGGGTCCGCGTGCACACCTGGCTCGACCCGCTCGCCGACTACAACAACACCGGCTACCAGATCTCCCAGTCGCTGTTCGGGCTTGCCACCGGCGGCGTCGCCGGCACCGGGCTGGGCAGCGGCAGGCCGTCGCAGGTCCCGTTCGCGAAGACCGACTTCATCGTCGCCACGATCGGTGAGGAACTCGGCCTGATCGGGCTCGCCGCGGTGCTGATGCTGTTCCTGATCTTCGTCATCCGCGGCCTGCGCACCGCGCTCGCGGTCCGGGACAGCTTCGGCAAGCTGCTCGCCGCTGGCCTGTCGTTCACGATCGCGATCCAGCTGTTCGTCGTCGTCGGCGGCGTCACCAAGCTGATCCCGCTGACCGGTCTGACCACCCCGTTCATGTCGTACGGCGGCTCGTCGCTGCTGGCGAACTACCTGCTGCTGGCGCTGCTGATGAAGATCTCCGACGCCGCCCGCACCCCACCGGAACCGAAGCAGAAGGGACCCGCACCGATCGCGGACGCACCGACGGAAATGCTGAGGCGCACATGAACACCCCGCTGCGCCGGGTCGCGATGGCCGTGATGGTGATGGTCGTCGCGCTCCTCGCCAACGCCACCTACGTGCAGGTCATCAAGGCCGACGACCTGCGCACCGACCCGCGGAACTCGCGGGTGCTGCTCGACGAGTACTCCCGCCAGCGCGGGCAGATCTCGGCGGGCGGGCAGGTGCTGGCCGCGTCCGTCCCCACCGACGACCGGTACAAGTACCTGCGCACCTACCCGCCGAACCCGTCGTCGCCGTCCAGCCCGTTCGCGAACGCCCCCGTCACCGGCTTCTACTCGATGCTCTACGGCAACACCGGCCTCGAACGCGCCGAGGACGCGATCCTCAACGGCTCCGACAACCGGCTGTTCGGGCGCCGCTTCTTCGACCTGGTCTCCGGCCGCGACCCGCGCGGCGGCAACGTCGTCACCACCATCGACCCGGTGGTCCAGCAGGTCGCCTACGACCAGCTCACCGCGAAGGGCTACACCGGGTCCGTCGTCGCGATCGAACCGAGCACCGGGCAGGTCCTCGCGATGGCCAGCACCCCCAGCTACGACCCGAACCTGCTCGCCAGCCACGACGGCAAGGTCAGCACGCAGGCGTGGGAGGACCTCAACGCCGACCCGGACAAGCCGCTGCTCAACCGGGCCGTGTCGCAGACCTACCCGCCGGGGTCGACGTTCAAGGTGGTCGTCACCGCCGCCGCGCTGGCGAACGGAACGACCCCCGACGAGCAGCTGACCGCGGCGCCGAACATCACCCTGCCCGGCACCACGACCACCCTGGAGAACTACGACGGCACCACCTGCGGCGGCGGCCCAACCGCGTCGCTGCGGGAGGCGTTCGCGCGGTCCTGCAACACCGCGTTCGTCGAGCTCGGCATCCGCACCGGCGCCGACGCGTTGAAGGATCAGGCGTCGGCGTTCGGGATCACCGCGGACTCGCCGGGCATCCCGATCCCGGTCGCGGACGGCACCGTCGGATCGATCCCCGACGACGCCGCGCTCGGCCAGTCCAGCATCGGGCAGCGGGACGTGGCGCTCACCCCGCTCGAGAACGCGGTGATCGCGGCGACCGTCGCCAACGGCGGCGTCCGGATGCAGCCGCACCTCGTCGCGCAGCTGCAGAGCCCGGACCTGTCCGACCTGGCCACCACCGCGCCCGAATCGAAGGGACAGGCGGTGTCCCCGCAGGTCGCGGCCACCCTGACCGACCTGATGATCGGGTCGGAGAACAACACCGGCGGCGGGAACAAGATCCCGGGCGTGCAGATCGCGTCCAAGACCGGCACCGCCGAGCACGGCAACGACCCGCGGAACACGCCGCCGCACGCCTGGTACATCGGGTTCGCGCCCGCCGCGAACCCGACGGTCGCGATCGCGGTCATCGTCGAGGACGGCGGCGACCGCGGCGCCGCGGCCACCGGCGGCTCGGTGGCCGCACCGATCGGCCGGGCCGTGATCGCCGCTGCCCTGCAGCGGGAGGGGGAACGATGAGTCTGCAGAACGGCGCGGTCATCGCGAACCGGTACCGGCTGCTCCGCCTGATCGCCACCGGCGGCATGGGCCAGGTGTGGGAGGCGACGGACAACCGGCTGCACCGCCGCGTCGCCGTCAAGGTCCTCAAGTCGGAGTTCTCCTCCGACCCCGAGTTCCTGGAGCGGTTCCGCATCGAGGCCCGCACCACCGCCCAGCTGAACCATCCGGGGATCGCGGGCATCTACGACTACGGCGAGACCCGCGACGCGGCGGGCGCGGCCACCGCCTACCTGGTGATGGAGCTGGTCAACGGGGAGCCGCTCAACGCGGTCCTCGCGCGGGTCGGACGGCTGTCGCTGCCGCACGCGCTGGACATGCTCGAGCAGACCGGTCGCGCGCTGGAGGCGGCGCACGCGGGCGGCGTCGTGCACCGCGACGTCAAACCCGGCAACATCCTGATCACCCCGACCGGGCAGGTGAAGATCACCGACTTCGGGATCGCGAAGGCGGTCGAGGCGTCCCCGGTCACCCGCACCGGCATGGTGATGGGCACCGCGCAGTACATCGCCCCGGAGCAGGCCCTCGGGCAGGACGCCACCCCGGCCAGCGACGTGTACGCGCTCGGCGTCGTCGGCTACGAGGCGCTGTCCGGGCACCGCCCGTTCAGCGGGGACGGCGCGCTGACCGTCGCGATGAAGCACGTGCAGGAGGTGCCAGCGCCGCTGCCCGCGGACCTGCCACCGAACGTGCGGGAACTGATCGAGATCACGATGGCGAAGGACCCCGCCGCCCGCTACCACAGCGGCGGCGAGTTCGGGGACGCCGTCGCCGCCGTCCGGGCCGGTGCCCGGCCGCCGATGCCGGGCTCCGGCGCACCGACCGTCGCGGTCGCACCACCCACCGCGGCCACCCAGGTGCTGACCTCGTCGACCGATGCCTATGCTGGGCCCGATCCGGTGGCGGACCCGCCACCATCCGGGCTGACCCCCGGTCAGCGGGCCCTGGCCTGGGGCGGCGGCGCCCTGGTGCTGCTGGCACTGCTGCTCGGCGGCTGGGTGCTGCTGACCGGGGGTGACGGGCAACCGCCGAGCCCGGGCGCACCGACGACCACCCGGACGCCGGTGACCACCACCCACGCACCGACGACCACCCGGCCGACGACCACCGAACGAACAACGGAGTGGACCACGGAGCAGACGACGGAACCGACGACCCTGTGGACGACGGAACCGACGACGACCACCGAGCCGCCGACCACCACGCTGGAACGGACCACGACGACGACCACCGAGCCGCCGACCACCACGACCGAGACCACCACCGAGACCACGACCGAGACGACGACCTCGGCTTCCCAAGGACAGCCATGACCACACCGCGCAAACTCTCCTCCCGCTACGAGCTGGGCGAGATTCTCGGCTTCGGTGGCATGTCCGAGGTGCACCTGGCCCGCGACCTGCGGCTCAGCCGCGACGTCGCGATCAAGGTGCTGCGCGCCGACCTGGCCCGCGACCCCACGTTCTACCTGCGGTTCCGCCGCGAGGCACAGAACGCGGCCGCGTTGAACCATCCGGCGATCGTCGCCGTCTACGACACCGGCGAGGCCGAGACCGACGGCGGTCCGCTGCCGTACATCGTGATGGAGTACGTCGACGGCGTCACCCTGCGTGACATCGTCCGCGGCGAGGGCCCGATGGCGCCGCGCCGCGCGATGGAGGTCATCGCCGACGTGTGCGCGGCGCTCGACTTCAGCCACCGCAACGGCATCGTGCACCGCGACATCAAGCCCGCGAACATCATGATCAACCGTTCCGGTGCGGTGAAGGTGATGGACTTCGGCATCGCCCGCGCGATCTCGGACAGCTCCAGCCCGATGACGCAGACCGCCGCGGTGATCGGCACCGCGCAGTACCTCTCGCCCGAGCAGGCCCGCGGCGAGCAGGTCGACGCCCGCTCCGACGTGTACTCGCTCGGCTGCGTGCTGTTCGAGGTCCTCACCGGGGAACCGCCGTTCAAGGGCGACTCCCCGGTCGCGGTCGCCTACCAGCACGTCAAGGAGGATCCGGCGCTGCCGTCGTCGGTGAACCCCGACATTCCGCGCGAGCTGGACTCGGTGATCCTCAAGGCGATGAGCAAGAACCCCGCCAACCGGTACCAGAGCGCCGCCGAGATGCGCAGCGACCTGGTGCGGGTGCTCGGCGGGCAGCGCCCCTCCGCGCCGATGGTGATGAACGACGAGGACCGCACCACCATCCTCGGTGCCGTCGACACCAACTCCGGCCGGTACGCGGCGACCCCGCCTGCCGCAGCGACCCCCACCGCCGCTGCTGCCGCGGTGCCGCCGCAGCAGCAGGACGGCTCCCGCAAGGCGCTGAAGATGACGCTGCTCGCGGTCGCCGCGCTCGCGGTGATCGGCATCGTCGGTGCATTCCTGTGGTCGCTCGGCCCCGGGTCGAAGGCCGCGCAGGTCACCATCCCCGACGTCACCAACCAGGCGTCGCAGGCCGCGCAGACCGAACTGCAGAACCTCGGCTTCCGGGTGCAGACGCAGCAGAAGCCCAGTGATGTCGTCGCGACCGGCAACGTCGTCGCCACCATCCCGGTCGCAGGCTCCCGCGCCGACGAGGGCACGGTCGTCACCCTCGACGTGTCGTCGGGGCCGCAGCAGGTGGAGGTGCCGAAGCTGACCGGGATGACCCAGTCGCAGGCCGCGCAGGCGCTGAACGCGGCCGGGTTGGCGCTCGACCCGAGCGTGGAGCGGGCGCCGTCGTCCGCCGACGAACTCGACAAGGTCACCGCCCAGCAGCCCGCGTCGGGTGCCACCGTCGACCTCAACGGCACCGTGCAGGTGACCCTCGGCAGCGGCCCCGAACAGGTCCGCGTCCCGAACGTCGTCGGGCAGACCCTCGAGGTCGCGCAGCCGAACGTCGAGGGCGCCGGGTTCAAGGTCGAGGTGGAGAACGTCGACTCCGGCAGGCCGAAGGGGCAGGTGGTGTCCACCGACCCGACCGGCGGCGGGACCGCGGCCCGCGGCAGCACCGTCAAGCTGAAGGTGTCCAACGGCAACATGATCCAGATGCCGGACCTGTCGAACCAGACCGTGTCGAAGGCGCTCGACTCGCTGCGCCGAGCAGGGTGGACCGGCTCGACCAGCCAGCTGGTGCAACATCCGGAGGCGACCCTCGAAACCGATCAGGTCGGGAAGGTGGTCACGCAGACGCAGCCGCCGGGGTCCGAGGTGTCGAAGACCGCGTCCATCACGGTCGGCATCGGCCAGCTCGGCATCCCGAGCGGCAACCGCTAGCCCGGCCCCGCCCTCGCCCGCCCGGCCTGAGCAACCCCGCCCCGCCCGGCCTGACCCGCCCGCCCGGCCAACCCCGCCCCGCCTGACCGAATGTGGGATTCGGTCAGTTGAACTGATCGAATCCCACATTCGGTCAGGGGGCGGGGCGGTCGGTCAGGGGTGGGTGAGCGCGTCGCCGAGAGCGCGGGCCATCTCCGCCTCAAGGGTCTCGATCAGGCCCTCCGCGGGCCGCTCGCCGCACACCTCGAGCCAGTTCGCGAGCATCCGGTGCCCGCCCTGGGTCAACACCGACTCCGGGTGGAATTGGACGCCGTGGATCGGCAGATCCCGGTGCCGCAGCGCCATCACGATGCCGGAGTCGGTGTGCGCGGTCGGGATCAGCACGTCGGGCAGCGTCTCCGGCAGCACCGTCAGCGAGTGGTAGCGGGTCGCGGTGAACGGGCTGGGAAGCCCGGCGAGCACCCCGGTGCCGTCGTGGGTGACCTGACTGGTCTTGCCGTGCAGCAGCTCCGGTGCCCGGTCGACGGTCGCGCCGAACGCGGCACCGATCGACTGATGCCCCAGGCACACCCCGAGCAGCGGCGTCGACGCCGCCGCACACGCCGCGACCAGGTCCATGCTGGCCCCTGCCCGTTGCGGGGTGCCCGGTCCGGGGCTGAGCAGGATCCCGTCGAAGTCGGATGCGACCGCGGCCCGATCGTCGAGCCGCGGGTCGTCGTTGCGCCACACCGTCGCCGTGGTGCCGAGCTGGCCCAGGTACTGGACCAGGTTGAACACGAAGCTGTCGTAGTTGTCGACGACGAGGATGCGCATGGCGTCAGGATAGGCGCACCGGCCCGCACGGCGGGTACGGGCGTCGGTTCAGCGCGCGAACCTGGTCCGCATCTGCCCGTCGTAGGCCGGGACGGACAGGTCGTCCGACGGTTCCTGGACGAAGCCAAGCCCGTAGCGGACCGCGTACTGCTTGAACAGCCGCACCCCAGGTTCCCCGTCCAACGCGGCGGTCAGCCGGGCAGGGTCGCCGAGCGCGGTCATCACGTAGGGCGGGCTATAGGTGCGTCCGTGCAGCAGCAGCGTGTTGCCGATGCAGCGGGGCGCGGTGGTCGCGACGACCCGCTGATCCTGCAACCCGACCGCCGTCGCGCCGCCCGCCCACAGCGCGTTGAGGACGGACTGGACATCCTGTTGGTGCACCACCAGGTCGTCGGGGCGCACGCCCGCCGGATAGTTGCCGTCGGAGTCGCGGGGCGCGTCGGTGAGGGTGACGGTCACCCCCGGTCCGCTCGCCGCGGCCAGCCCGGCGGGACCCTCCAGGCCACGAACCCGGTCGAGGACCTGCGCAACGCCAGCATCGGAATCGGCGGCACCCGCCTGCAGCGCGTCGACCTGCGCGGCGAGCACGTCGCGGTCGGCGGTGATGTGGTCGAGGTCGGACTGGGCGGCCCGCACCAGATCCGACAGCCTGGTGGTGTCGCCGCGGCGCAGCTCGTCTCCGGAGGACGCCTCGCGCGCGGTCGCGAACAGCAGCCCGGCAACCAGGCACACGATCGGCACGCACACCAGCCAGAGCCCGGACCGGCGGGGGCGTTCGGTCATCGCGGTGCCTCCCGGCGAAGTCGTCGTGATCCGCGCCCGACGGATCGGTGCCGGACCGGTGCGAATGCCGCTACCGTAGGCTCGAATCTACCTGCCCTGCACACATCACCCGAGGACGTCATGCCGAAGTCGAAGGTCCGTAAGAAGACGGACTACACCGTCAACCCCGCGAACCGCACTCCCGTGAAGGTCAAGGCCGGGCCGTCGAGCCCGATCTACGTGACGGTGATGCTCGGCCTGATGGTGATCGGCCTGGCCTGGCTGATCGTGTACTACCTCGCCGGCGAGCAGATCGATTTCATCAACAACCTGGGCGCGTACAACTTCCTGATCGGGTTCGGTTTCATGGTTGCCGGGTTGATCATGACGATGCGCTGGCGATGACCTGCGGTTTTGCTCAAATCCCCGGACGCGATTACACCCATGTCATTCATCCCCACTGTGGATAGCGCCTGTGGATAACTCTGGGGAGGGTGCGTTGAACGGTCCGGCAACCGGGTGGTCGACCCCCGCCGCGGCGCTCGCCGCGACCGGGGTCGGCGGGGTGGCGATGGCGATCGCCGCGCTCGCCGTCCCCGCGGATCCCGCGGGCCGGGTCCTGATCGGGTTGGCCGCGCTCGGTCTGCTCACCATCACCGCGCTCGGCGCGCGGCAGCGTCCGCGGCTCGCGATCCAGGACGGGGACCGGGGACTGACAATGCAGCGGCTCCTCGGCCGTCTCGACGTCGACCGCACCGAGGTGAGCCGGATCCGGGTCGTCCGCTATCCGCGGCTCGGCCGCCGGGTGCCGATGCTGGAGATCGACATCCGGCCACCCGGCGTCGACGACGACCGGCTGCTGATCTTCGGCCGCTGGGACCTCGGCACCGACCCGGCCACGGTTTTCGAGGAGCTCGACGCCCGCGGCCTGGTCCCCCCGGACCGCCGCTCCGCCACCCCGTGACCCGGGGCTACAGCCCGTACTCGCTGCGCAGCTGCGCCACGCGCATGCCGATGACGCCGAGGGTGACGACGGCGACCACCCCCAGCCCGATCCAGCCGATCCGGACAATCTTGTCCCGGTCCTGCCCGGCGCCGAACCACTGCGGCGCGTAGAGCAGCGCGGCGGTCGCCGCCGCGCCGGCGGCGAGACCACCGAAGTGTCCCCAGAACGAGATGCCCGGCAGCGTCACGCTGATCACGACGTTGATCGCGATGACCGCGAGGACCGGTCCCGGACTGCGCCGCATCCGCAGGAGGAGCACGGCCTGCGCGCCCATGATGCCGAAGATCGCGCCGGACGCCCCGGCGGTGAAGCCGCTGCCCTCGAACGCCATCACCGAGGCGGACCCACCGAGCAGGGAGATCAGGTACACCGCGCCGTACCGGGCCCGCCCGAGCACGAGTTCGGTGTCCCGCCCGAGGACGTACAGCGCGAACATGTTGACCGCGAGATGCACGAGCCCAAAGTGCAGGAACCCGCTGCCCACCAGCCGGATCCAGTCGCCTGATGCCACGTCGACCGGGGACAGCACCCACCAACCGAACAGGGACGAGTCGAAGACGGCCGTCCCGGTGAACGGGTTGATGAAGCCGCGGCCGTTGTCCATCAGCGACTTCGCCTGCAGCGCCGTCACCAGGAACACGAGGATGTTGATCCCCATCAACACGTAGGTGACGATCGGCGTCGGGGTCCCGGACCGCACCGGCGCGCCCGCGACGGTCCGCACGGTCGCGGTCTGTCGGTTCGCCGCAGCGACGCAGTCGACGCAGTGTTGGCCGACCGGGGCCGAGCGCAGGCAGTCGGGGCAGGCGGGGCGGCCGCAGCGGGTGCAGGACAGTCCGGTCGGTCGATCCGGATGCCGCACGCACCGCGGCTGGGGCGGGAGACCCTCGCCGGGCCCGCCGCCCCAACCGGGGTTGGTCATCGGTGTCCTCGGGGAATCAGGAGATGGTGATGCCGTTGATCACGACCGGCTCGACCGGGCGGTCCGAACGGTCGACCGGGGTGGCCGAGATGGCGTCGACGACCTTCTGCGACTCCGCGTCGACGACCTCACCGAAGATGGTGTGGCGACGGTTGAGGTGCGGGGTCTTCCCGGTGGTGATGAAGAACTGGGATCCGTTGGTGCCCGGACCCGCGTTCGCCATCGCGAGCAGGTAGGCGCGGTCGAACTGCAGTTCCGGGTGGAACTCGTCCGCGAACTGGTAGCCCGGGCCGCCGCGCCCGGTGCCGGTCGGGTCGCCGCCCTGGATCATGAAGCCGTCGATGACGCGGTGGAAGACGGCGCCGTCGTAGAAGGGGCCGGACTTCTCGCCCTTCGCATTCTGGGTGGTGTAGTCGGCGGAGCCGTCGGCGAGGCCGACGAAGTTGGCGACCGTCTTCGGCGCGTGGTTGCCGAACAGGGCGATCTTGATGTCGCCACGGTTGGTGTGCAGCGTTGCGGTTGCGGTCTGATTCGGTGAAGTCACCCCTCCATGGTGCCATTCACTCGACCGGTACATATGCGACAGTGGACCAATGACCCGCGCGACCGCCCACACCGCCGCCCCCCATGACGCCGAAACCGACGCCACCTCACCGGATGCGACCGCCCCGAGCGCATCGGACACCGCCCTCCGGCTCGCGAAATCCTCCGCGCTCGGCGTGTTGCGGGGCGCGAGCGGACTGGCCAAGGGCGGCGCCTCCGTCGGCACCTACCTGTTCGGCAACGGCTACACGCTCGCGAAGACCGCGGCGTCCCGCGCGAAGCGGCGGGCCGCCGCCCCGCACACCGAGGACCTCGTCGTCGTCGCCGCGACCGACAAGCACCGGGGCCGCCTGCTGCGGCGGGTGCTGGTGTTCGGCGCGGTCGGCGCCGCGGCCGCCGCCGCGGTGGCGGCGTGGCGCCTGCGACGCCCCGAGCCGGCGCCGGTCGCGGACCAGCCGCCGAGCCTGCGCGACGTCGAGGTCGTCGAGTAGCGGTTTCACGTGGAACGGCCCGGCACCCCCGGTCATCGCGGGAGGTGCCGGGCCGAACCCGACCGGTGGACGGCCGTCAGCAGGTGCCCGCGGCGGGAACTCCGTTGAAGCGGTCCACCATGAACTGGGACGCCTCGGGCAGGCCGAGCAGCATCGGGGCGGCGTGGTTCACGCCGACACCCGGTCCGAGCGCGGGCAGCGGGTTCTCGGTGAACCGGACGGTCGCGCCCCGGTCGCACCAGTCGGCGGCGAGCTGAGCGGCCTGCCCGAACGGCACCACGTCGTCGTGCACGCCCGATTGGATCAGCACCGGGGCTGCCGGCGTCAACCGGCCGATGCGCTGCCGGTCCAGGAGGTCCTTCGCGAGCGGCATCCGCTCCAGCACCACCGACAGCGGCTCGCCGCTGCGGGTGTAGTCGCTGGTCCGCTGGAAACCGAACGCGGCGGCGGTCTCGGGAACGCACTGGGTCGCGGTCCGGGCCAGCATGTCCCGGCCGCGGTCGTTGATCTCGGTGTCGAGCAGCTCCAACAGCTCCGGGTAGGCCTGCACGAGGCTGTTGATCGAGTAGCCGATCGCGCCGGTCAGCGACGAGCCGTCGATCTCCTCCAGCGTGGCCTCGAGGTCGGCGGGGGGCGCGCCCGCGTATGCGCCCCTGACGTCGAGGTCCGGCGCGTACTGCGGCGCGAGTTCGGCGGCGGCCGCCGCCGCGCCGCCGCCCTGCGAATAGCCCCAGAAGCCGACCGGGCCGTCGGCGGTGATCGCGGTGTCGGGCAGGGCGCGGGCCGCACGGGCGGCGTCGATCACCGCGTGTGCCTGCGCTGCGCGGTTGACGTAGGTGTGGACACCGTCGGTGCCGAGCCCCTCGTAGTCGGTGACGACGACGGCGATGCCGCGCAGCAGGAGGTTGTCGACGGCGAGCGTCTCGTACTCGACCATCGGGGCGAGGTGCTCGTCGACGTTGAGCGGCTGCCCGAAGAGCTTCGACGGGGCGCACTGGTCACCCTGGCCGTGGGTTCCGACGGCGAGCGAGACCAGTGGCCGCTCCCCCGCTCCGGTCCACGGCGCCTGCGGGTCGAAGTAGGTGCCGGTGACCGCGATCGGCTTCCCGTTGGCGTCGGCGCTGCGGTACATGATCCGGGTGCTGTCCGCGGGGAAGCCGCCGGTCGAGGTCGGCACGCTCGGCACGAGAACCGCCTGCTCGGTCCGGATCAGCGCGCCGGCGGTGTCGGGCAGCTCGGTCGGGGCGCGGTAGAAGTCCGGTGCCGCCGCGGCCTGACCCGACATCGCGACGGCGGCGCCAGCGACCAGTGCGGCCGTGACGGCGCCGCGCACTCCCCTGCTGTTGATCACGTGGAGAACCCCCGAAGGAACGGATGCCTGTTACCGGTGGTAACAGATCGTCGGGGAGATTAACACAACACCGCGCCCGGCCCGGGCGACCGGCTCACGCCCGCGCAATGCACGACACCCCGCACCATTCGGGTGCGGGGTGTCGCGGGAAAGCCTGTGAACTTGTGGAGCCTAGGAGATTCGAACTCCTGACATCTGCCTTGCAAAGGCAGCGCTCTACCAACTGAGCTAAGGCCCCGTCCGCGTCAGCGGCTGGTGACCTCGTGCCAGACGTCCTCGCCGCGTTGCTGTGAGCGCAGCTTGGTGAGTCCGAAGATCACTGCTGCCGCGGTCGCGATGACCACCAGAATCTTCATGCTCGAACCCTTCGTCGGCACGGGGAGTGGGCCTAGGAGGACTTGAACCTCCGACCTCTTCCTTATCAGGGAAGCGCTCTAACCGCCTGAGCTATAGGCCCGTGATCGGCCCGGAAGATCACTCTCTCGAACCGAGGCATGACACTACCCCACCGACCCGCGGCCACCAAAATCGGGCCGGTGGAGTAGCGAAAGCCCAGGTCAGTCCCGATCCGCCAGGGTCACCTCGACACCGCCGACGAGATCGGTGCAGAGGTTGTAGATGAAGGCCCCGACCGTCGCGAGCGCGGTGAACAGGACGATGTTGATGCCACCGATCAGCGCCGAGTACCCGAACACCTGTCCGGCCGTCACCAGACCGGAGTCGGACGACTCCGAGATGATGTCGGTGAACGCGTTGTTCAGCCGATCCCACACGCCCATGCCGTCCAGCACGAGGTACAGGAATCCGATCGCGAACATCCACACGAAGAACATCGCCACCGACAGCACGAGGGCCACCTTGAGCGCGGACCACGGGTCGATCTTGCGGACCTGCACGGACGCCCGCAACGGGTCCCCGATCGGGGTGGTGGCCGCGACGACGACGGGCGGCTTCCGCGCTGGCACCTTCTCCGTCGCGACCGGCGTCGGATGCTTGATCTCCGACAGGTCGGGGAGGTCCTTCGCGAGGTCCTCCCGGTCGATGTGCCGGGTCGGGCCGTCGATCACGGCGGCCTTCGCCTGCGCCGCCTGCTTCTTCGCGGCCCGTGCGGGGTCGGCGGGCCGCTGCCCGGCAGGCCGGGCAGCAGGCTGCTGGGCGGTGGCGGCCTGCTGGGCGGCCGGTCGTGCCGCGGCGGGCGTGCCCGTACCTGCCTGCGCTGCCGCTGCCTTGCCGCTTGCGGGCGGGGTCTTGGCGGGTGTCGCGGGCGCAGCGGCGGACTGCGTGCCGCGCTGCCACGGCGGGGTCTGCGCACCGGGCCGGGCGGCCGCGGCGGGCCGCCCCTGGCCGGGGCGGTCGGCCTGCTGCCCGCTCGTCGCGCCCTGGTCCGGACGCGATGCGGCCGGGGTGGACGAGGCGGAGCGGCCGCTGGCCTGCGCGCCGGAACCCGACGGCTCACCCGAGGCACCTGCGGCCGCCGGACGCCCGGCAGCGCCGGGGCCGGTTCCCGAGGTCGGTGCCGCGGCCGGGGGCTTCGCCGACTCCCCCGCGGACGGCTTCGACGCGGCGGGCTTCGACGCGGCGGGCTTCGCCGACTCCGACGCGGCGGACGGCGCGGACGCCTCCTTGGCTGCCGGCTTGCCCGCGGCCGGTGCCGCGGTGGGCGACGTCGCCGCAGCATCCGGCTTCACCGCGGGACCGGCGGGTGTCGCCGCCGCGGTGTCCGGCTTCGCGGGCGTTGGCCGCGCCGACCCGTTTGCGGGCTGTGCCGAACCGCCGTTCACGGGCTGTACCGAACCGCCGTTCACGGGCGGGGCCGTCGACGCGGCCCCGTCCGAGACCCCATTGGTTCCGGTCTTCGCTGCCTGCGGCTGCCCCGACGGGCCGGGGCCCGCCGGGGTGGGCCGGTCGCTGCCGGACTGGTGGGGAGTGCTCACTTACGACTCCTTCGCTGCATCGGTCGCGGCGGCGTCGGACTCCTCGGGTTCGTCGGCGTTGCGCGCGATCGCGAGCAGGTTGTCGCCGTCCCCCAGGTTCATCAACCGCACGCCCTTGGTCTGTCGGCCGGCCTTGCGCACCTGCTTGGCCGCCGTGCGGATCACACCACCGCCGGAGGTGATGGCGTACACCTCGTCGTCGTCGTCGACGATGAGCGCTCCGACCAGGGTGCCACGCTTGCGGTCGTACTGGATCGTCAGTACGCCCTTGCCGCCGCGACCCTGCACCGGGTAGTCCTCCATCGGGGTGCGCTTCGAGTAGCCGCCGGAGGTCGCGACCAGCAGGTACGTCCCCTCCTTGACCACGTTCAGCGACAGCAGGGCGTCGTCACCGTTGAACCGCATGCCCTGCACACCGGACGTGGCACGGCCCATCGGGCGCAGCGCCTCGTCGGTGGCGGAGAAGCGAATCGACTGCCCCTGCTCGGACACGAGAAGCAGATCGTCCTCCGCGGAGCACAGCACCGCACCGACCAGCTCGTCCTCGCCACGCAGGTTGATCGCGACGATGCCGCCGGACCGGTTCGAGTCGAAGTCCGACAGCTTCGACTTCTTCACCAGGCCGTTGCGGGTCGCGAGCACCAGGTAGGGCGCGTCCTCGTAGGACTGCAGCCGGATCACGCCCTGGATCCGCTCGTCCGGCTGGAACGCCAACAGGTTCGCGACGTGCTGACCGCGGGCGGTGCGCCCGGTCTCGGGCAGCTCGTACGCCTTCGCCCGGTAGACGCGGCCCTTCGTGGTGAAGAACAGCAGCCAGTCGTGGGTGGACGTGACGAAGAAGTGCCGGACCAGGTCGTCCTGCTTGAGTTCGGCACCCTTGACGCCCTTGCCGCCGCGCTTCTGCGAGCGGTACAGGTCGGTCTTGGTGCGCTTGGCGTACCCGGTCTCGGTGATCGTGACGACGACGTCCTCGCGCGCGATCAGGTCCTCGTCGGACACGTCGCCGTCGGCGGCGATGATCCGGGTGCGGCGATCGTCGCCGTACTTG
This sequence comes from Rhodococcus sp. NPDC054953, assembly GCF_053609225.1. Taxonomy (NCBI): domain Bacteria; kingdom Bacillati; phylum Actinomycetota; class Actinomycetes; order Mycobacteriales; family Nocardiaceae; genus Rhodococcus; species Rhodococcus sp. NPDC054953. The sequence continues at coordinate 29,329 of NZ_JBSGXD010000013.1, forward strand.
TCGACGATCTCCTTGAGCTCGTCGCGGACGATCGCGCGCTGCCGCTCCGGCTTGGCGAGAATGTCCTGGTAGTCGGCGATCTCACGCTCGATCTCGGCGAGTTCGTCGATGATCTTCTGGCGTTCGAGCGCGGCCAGGCGACGCAGCTGCATCGCGAGGATCGCGTCGGCCTGGATGTCATCGACGTCAAGCAGGTTGATCAGGCCCGCGCGGGCGATGTCGACGGTCTGCGACGCGCGGATCAGCGCGATGACCTCGTCGAGGGCGTCGAGTGCCTTGACCAGACCGCGCAGGATGTGGGCGCGCTCCTCCGCCTTGCGGAGCAGGTACTTGGTGCGCCGGACGATGACCTCGAGCTGGTGGACGGTGTACAGCCGGATCATCTGATCGAGGCGCAGCGTGCGCGGCACCCCGTCGACGATCGAGAGCATGTTGCACCCGAACGTGGTCTGCAGCTGCGTGTGCTTGTACAGGTTGTTGAGCACGACCTTCGCGACCGCGTCCCGCTTGACGGTGACGACGATCCGCAGGCCGACGCGGTCCGAGGACTCGTCGTGGATGTCGGAGATCCCGGCGATCTTCGCGTCCTTGACCTGCTCGGCGATCGCGTTGACGAAGTTGTCGGTGTTGACCTGGTAGGGCAGCTCGGTGATGACGATGATCGTCTGGCCCTTGGCGTTTTCCTCGATCTCCACCACGCCGCGCATCCGGACCGAGCCGCGGCCGGTGCGGTAGGCGTCCTGGATGCCCTGGCCGCCGACGATCAGGCCCGCGGTCGGGAAGTCCGGGCCCTTGACCCGTTCCATCACGGCCTCGAGGGTGCTCTCCTCGTCGGCCTCCGGGTTGTCGAGCGCCCAGTACACGGCGTCCGCGACCTCCCGCAGGTTGTGCGGCGGGATGTTGGTGGCCATGCCGACGGCGATGCCGTTGGAGCCGTTGACCAGCAGGTTGGGGATGCGGCTCGGCAGGACCGTCGGTTCCTGCGTCTTGCCGTCGTAGTTGGGCGCGAAGTCGACCGTCTCGTGGTCGATCTCGCGGAGCATCTCCATCGCCAGCGGCGTCATCCGGCACTCGGTGTAGCGCATCGCGGCCGCGCCGTCGTTGCCGCGGGAACCGAAGTTGCCCTGGCCGTCGACGAGCGGGTAGCGCAGCGACCACGGCTGCGCCATGCGGACCAGGGTGTCGTAGATCGACGTGTCACCGTGCGGGTGGTAATTGCCCATCGTGTCGGCGACCGGTCGGGCGGACTTCACGTATCCGCGGTCCGGGCGATAGCCGTTGTCGTACATCGCGTACAGCACGCGGCGATGCACGGGCTTGAGACCGTCACGCACGTCCGGTAGGGCGCGGCCCACGATCACGCTCATCGCGTAGTCGATGTAGCTGGACTGCATCTCCTGCTGGATGTCCACCGGCTCGACGCGATCGTGCCCCGGTTCGTCCGGCGGCAACGTGGTGTCAGTCATCGGCTCCTCTTCTTCTCAGCTTCTGTGGTGCCGGGTGCGACGGCCGCGGGCGGAACCCGCGAACCCGGGGCGACGGTCGACATCGAAAGCCCATGCTCCCTTCGTCCCGCGTCGCACAACCACACAAGTCTATAGGTGCTGGTCAGCCAGAACCGGCAGCCGTGGCGACTTGTCGCCGAACACCGTCCCCGCGGCGCGCCCGACGGTCAGCCGTGACGAGGCGACTCCTCCTGCCGCACCCACATCCGGGCCTGTTCCTCGAGTTCCGCGGTGAGCCGATCCGGCGCGAGCAGCAGCGCGACGGTGGGCACCGCGAGGATCAGCATGCCGATCACGAAGGCGGGGAACAGGATGGCGAACACTTCGACACCCGGCGGCGTGGTGGACACCCCGTCGAGGCGGACCCGCAGTGCCGCCATCATTGCGGCGTGCATCGCGACCGGTGCGAGCCCGACCGCGACCGATCCGCAGGCGAGCACCACCCGCGGGACGTCGGCGGTCGCCATCCACAGCACGCCGATCGAGGCAAGGACGGCGGCAACGGCGGCGACCGCGATCAGGGCCCCGTCCATGTAGGTCCGCCCCTGCACCTCGATGGAGGTCATCACGAGGTAAAAGCCCGCGGTCATGCCGAGACCCATCGCCGCAGCACCGGCCATCACCTTGATGATCAGCCGGTCCCCGGTGGACACGTGCCGGTTGCCGCCGCGCGATCTACTGATCAGCAATCCGGCGAACGCGGCGGCCAGGCACAGGATCAGCGATCCGACGATCCGGACCGACTCGTACCGGACCGCACTGTCGTCGACCTCAAACCCGGCCAGCACCACGATGTTCGCGAGCCAGAACGCAACGCCCCCGATCGCCAGCACCGCGATCGCGGTCCACATCGCCCGGCGGTTCGGCGCGAACGCGGCCCGTCGGGCGCAGGCGACGCCGACGTAGGTGCCGATCGCCGCGGTCCCGACGGCGAGGAGGACGACCCAGATTCCCATCGACAGGTGATGCACTTGATCCGACATGTTGCAGCTCGCCGTCCTTCGGGGTGGTGTGGACCTGGCTCAGGCGACCGGCTGTCCCAGGCGCCGCAATGCGTATTCGGTGACGGCGACCAGCGCGCCCTTCGCGGATTCCCGGTTGCGGGCGTCGATCGACATGATCGGCACGTCCGGCGAGACCGCGAGCGCCTGCCGGATCTCCTCCAGCGGGTAGCGCGGCGAGTCGTCGAACTCGTTGATCGCCACCAGGAACGGCAGGTTGCGGGCCTCGAAGAAGTCCACCGCCGCGAACGATTCGTCGAGGCGTCGGGTGTCGATGAGCACGACCGCCCCGATCGCACCGCGGATCAGGTCGTCCCACATGAACCAGAAGCGGTTCTGCCCCGGGGTGCCGAACAGGTACAGCACCAGGTCCTGAGCGAGGCTGATCCGACCGAAGTCCATCGCGACCGTCGTCGTGGCCTTGTTCGGCGTTGCGCTGATGTTGTCGACCCCGTCCGAGGCGTTGGTGACCAGCGCCTCGGTCCGCAGCGGCACGATCTCGGACACCGCGCCGACGAGCGTGGTCTTGCCGACACCAAAGCCGCCGGCAACGACGATCTTGGTCGAGGTGACCCGGCCACCGGGCCGAGGTTCAGAGCTTCCGAAGTCCACCGAGGACCCTTTCGATGAGTTCACGACGTTCGCTCTCGCTCGAATCGTCCTGAAGGGTTGCCAGGATCCGGACATGACCAGCCTCGACGAGGTCGGCCACCAGCACCCGGGCGACACCGATCGGCACGCCGACGCGGGCGGCGATCTCGGCCACGGACGGCGACTGGGCACACAATGCCACGATCGCCGCGTCGACGTCACCGAGTTCGAGAGTCCGGTTCTCGGGGTCCGGTAACGTCTGGATCAATGCCTCGATGGCCAACTCCACCGCGGGTTTCGTGCGTCCCGAGGTCAGTGAGTAGGGCCGGACCAGGCTCGGCCCGCCTCCGCCGGGGCCGTCGGTGTACTGCTCGTTCATGGCCAACCTCGGCTCAGGTGCCCATCGCCGACCGCGGCACCGCCTGGACGGAGGCGCCGACCCGGTCGACCAGGAGCGCCATCTCGTAGCCGACCTGTCCGATGTCGCAGTTGGTGGAGGTCAGCGCGGCCAGATGCGATCCGTCGCCGACGCTCATCAGCAGCAGGTATCCCTGCTGCATCTCGACGACCGACTGCAGGACGCCGCCGCCGTCGAACAGGTTCGACACGCCCGCGGACAGGCTGGCCAGTCCGGAGGTGACCGCGGCGAGCTGCTCGGCGCGGTCGGTCGGCAGGTGCGCACTCCCGGCCATCAGCAGGCCGTCCGCGGAGACCAGGACGGCATGCGAGACCCCCGGCACGTCGCGGGCGAAGTTCGACACGAGCCAGTCCAGCGGATGGCCCTCGGACACCTGTTCGCTGCTCATTTGTCTCCTCCGTTGCTGTTGCGTTCGGCCGTGCCGGCGGCACGACCCGCGCGAATTCCCATTTGGTGACGGCTGAGGTTCTCACGTACCGCCTCAGGGTCACGCAACCGACTCCGCGCCGCCGCGGACTCCGCGTGGCCGGGCACGAGCCGCCGCCCCGGTGTCCGCTGCGGCAGGCCGGACTCGGTCCTGCCGTCGATCGGGGCCTCGGCGGCGCGGTCCGCGGCCCGCCACCCCTCGTCCGCCGCCGACGTCCAGTCCCGTCCGATGCCGTGCGGCTCGGTGGGATCGGTCAACCAGTCCGACACCATGCCGGAGAAGATCGGGGTGCCCGTGCTCGTGACGTCCTGCGTCGCACCCGGATTGGGCCGGTTCTGGAAGAACGACGCGGTCTTGACCGGGTTGCTGCGATAGCGGTGCCTGCTTGGCAGGTCCGGCTCGGGCGGAGCCGCAAGCGGAGCGGCTGGCGGAGCGGCCGGGGCAGGCGGGGGCAGGTCGGGAACCGGTGCGGGCGGAATCCCCGCGCCGGCGGACGCCGGGCGCGGCGCCCCGGATGCCCCGGGGGTGCGCTGCGGCAGACCGGGAGTCGAGCCGGGAACACGCTGCGGCAGGCCGTTCTGCGCGGTCAGGGCCGTCGGGGGTGCGGACTGCTCCCCCGCGACCGGTTCCGGGGCTGGCGATTCCGGGGTGACGACGGCCGGGGCGACGGGGGCCTCGCCGTACGGGTCCGGCGTGAGCGGCGTCGGCAGGGCGCGCCTCGACAGCGCCGGGTGCGACCCCGTCACCAGCTGCGGCATCTGACCGGACTCGACGACGGTCACCTCGGGGATCGAGCCGGTGTCGACCCTGGCCTGGGGTCCGGTGAGTTCCATCTCGACCGGTGACATCAGCAGGCTCGCCGGAATGTGCACGCTCGCGGTGATGCCCTGCTCCCGGCCCTCGCTCATGGCGTGCCGCAGCCGGACGGTCAGGCCGTGCCGTTCCGAGAGCCGACTGGCCACGAACAGGCCCATGTGGCGTGCGGTTTCGGGTCCGACCTGACCACCGGACGCGAGCCGCTCGTTGATCACCGCGAGGTCGGCGGCCGGGATGCCGATGCCCTGGTCGGTGACCTCGAGGAGGACGCCGCCGTCGACCGCGCGGGCGAAGGCGATCCGCACCTTCGTGTCCGGCGGGGAGGCGCGCAGCGCGTTGTCGAGCAGCTCCGCGAGCACGTGCATGATGTCCGTCGCGACGCCGCCGCCGAGGGCGCCGTTCGGGGTGGATCCGACCTGGACCCGCTGGTACTCCTCGACCTCGGACATCGCCGCGCGAACCACGTCGCCCAGTTGAACGGGCGCGGACTGGCCGCGACGCGTCTGAGTTCCGGAGAGGATCAGCAGGTTGTCGCCGTTGCGGCGCATGCGCGCGGCGAGGTGGTCGAGCCGGAACAGGCTTTCGAGTCGCTTCGGGTCCTTTTCCTCGAACTCGAGGGCCTCGATCAGGCCGAGCTGCTGGTCGACGAGCGACTTCGACCGGCGCGCGAGGGTCTCGAACATGTCGCCGATCTGCAGCCGCAGGCTGGCCTGCTCACCGGCGAGCTTGAGTGCCTGCGCGTGGATGTCGTCGACCGCGCGGGCGAGCTGGCCGATCTCCTCCGTGGTGTGCACGGGCACGGGTTCGAAGTGCTTGACCGCGTCGGTGTCACCCGCCTTGACCCGGTCAATCGCCTCCGGCAGATCCTTACGGGCGACCCGCAGCGCGCCGTAGCGGAGCCTGCGGATCGGCCCGACCAGGGATCGGGACACGAGCAGCGCCAGGACCAGCGCCGCGAGCAGCGTCGCGAGGACGAGGGCGGCGTCGCGCAGGGCCGACGATCGGGTCTCGTCGGCGCGGGCGGCGACGGTGGAGGTGATGGCCTCGGCGGACTCGGCGACGAGGTCGCTGTAGGTTCCGACGCTCTCCACCATGGACTGGCGCAGTTCGAGCAGCGGCCAGGCGCCTCCCTGCGCCGCGTCGACGGTGGCCAGTCGGGTGTGCACCGCCTCGGTCAGCGCGTCGAGCCGCGGCGCCGCCGCGGGGAACGAGCGGGCCAGGGAGTCGATCATCGCGATCTCGGCACCGGACGCAGTGATGAAGTCGGTGGACGACGCGTTGGGGTTCGTCATCATCTCGAGCGCGCCCGTGACCTGGTCGGCCATCCGGCGCTGCGCCGACCACGCGTCGACCAGCTGACGATGCGCGGTCATCACACCGGTGTCGTCGATCGGCGAGACGATGTCGTCGACGATCCTGGTCAGGTCGGCGCGGATCGCGGAGGTCTGCTCGGGCAGGTCGGGCCGGACGGGAGCCTTGGCCTCCATCTCGGTCTGGATTCCCTCGATGGCGCCGAGCGACGCACGCAACCGGTCGGTCAGGTCGTCGGGCAGTTCGGGGTTCTCGGCCGCGGTGCGGACCTGCTCGATCGACCCCTCCAGGCCGACGAGATCCTCCGGCATGAGCGCGCCGACGCTGAAGCCCGCGGAGGCGAGGCCGAAGTCGGTACCGAGCTTGACGATGTCCGGGATGCTGGAGACCTGGTCGGCCGCGGTGCTGTACCGGACCGCTCGGCTCAGCTCCTCCTGCACGCGCAGCCCACCGAGCACCATCGCGACGGTGACCGGGATCGCGAGCACTGCGGTGACCTTCCACCGCAGACCCCAGCCCTCGAGGTTCCAGAGCCTGCTCGCAGGCGGTGCTTGTTCGTTCATCTCTCCAACGCTCACTTTCCACCCAGGTCCGATGCGGGTTGCCGACCTGCACCGTCCTCCCCCACCCCCGAGTGTTCGCACGGGCGCCGAAAGCTGTTTGCTGGGCGATACCGGAGTGTAGAGGCTGCGCCCCCGGGCCAGAAGTGCGAATGTACCCATTCGGTTATGTCGTCGTGACCAAATTCGTCGGTCACGACGCCAGAACTGGACACCAGGACATCACCCGTCACACCGGTCACAGAGGACGCGGGCTTGCGTGACCGATCGATACGCCACAGGCCGGGCGCCAGCGTGAGTGAGATCACACGGGCGCCCGGCCTGCGGCGGTACCGCTACACGTCGAGGAAACGGACATCCTTCGCGTTTCGGGTGATGAAGCTGCGTCGAGCCTCCACGTCCTCACCCATCAGGACGCTGAACAGCTCGTCGGCCGCCGCAGCATCGTCCAGGGTGACCTGGCGCAGGATCCGGACCGACGGGTCCATCGTGGTCTCCCACAGTTCCTTGGCGTTCATCTCGCCGAGGCCCTTGTAGCGCTGAATGCCGTCGTCCTTGTTGATCTTCTTGCCCGCGCCCAACCCGGCCTCAAGCAGGCCATCCCGCTCGCGATCCGAGTAGGCGAACTCCGGCTCGGAGCGCTGCCACTTGAGCTTGTACAGCGGCGGCATCGCGAGATAGACGTGACCGTGCTCGATCAGCGGGCGCATGAACCGGAAGAGCAGCGTCATCAGCAGCGTCGAGATGTGCTGGCCGTCGACGTCGGCGTCGGCCATCAGCACGATCTTGTGGTACCGCAGCTTGGCGATGTCGAACTCGTCGTGGATGCCGGTGCCGAACGCGGTGATGATCGACTGGACCTCGGCGTTCTTGAGGACCCGGTCGATGCGGGCCTTCTCGACGTTGATGATCTTGCCGCGCAGCGGGAGGATCGCCTGGTACATCGAGTCGCGGCCGGACTTCGCCGAGCCACCGGCGGAGTCGCCCTCGACGATGTAGATCTCGCACTTGCTCGGATCGTTGGACCGGCAGTCCGCCAGCTTGCCGGGCAGGCCGCCGATGTCGGTGGCGCTCTTGCGTCGGACCAGCTCACGCGCCTTGCGGGCGGCGGTGCGGGCCTGCGCGGACGACACCGCCTTGCTCACGATCGTCTTCGCGTCGGCCGGGTTCGACTCGAACCAGTGCGCGAGATGCTCGTTGCACGCCTTCTGCACGAACGACTTGACCTCGGTGTTGCCGAGCTTGGTCTTGGTCTGGCCCTCGAACTGCGGCTCGCCGACCTTCACCGAAATGATCGCGGCCAGACCCTCGCGGATGTCGTCTCCGGACAGCTCCGGGTCCTTGTCCTTGACCAGCTTCTTTTCCTTGGCGTACTTCTTCACCGTCGCGGTCAGCGCAGCGCGGAAGCCCTCCTCGTGGGTACCGCCCTCGTGGGTGTTGATGGTGTTCGCGAAGGTGTGCACCGACTCCGAGTACCCGGAGTTCCACTGCATCGCGATCTCGAGCTCGTGGCCGGTGCCCTTCGCGGTGAAACCGACGACCGAGTTGTGGATCGGCTGCTTCGTGCGGTTGATGAACCGCACGTAGTCCTCGAGGCCACCCGGGTAGTGGTAGACGCGCGACTTGACCTTGTGCACCGGCGCGCTGGCCTCGGCCTCGGTCTCGGTGGCGGTCTTGGGCGCATCGGCCGTCGTGCTGACGACCTCGTCGGTGATCTCCTCGTCCGCGACCCGCTCGTCGGTGAGGGTGATGGTCAGGCCCTTGTTCAGGAAGGCCATCTCCTGCAGCCGGCGCGCGACGGTCTCGAAGTTGTAGTTCGTGGTCTCGAAGACCTCCGGATCCGCCCAGAACCGGACGGTGGTGCCGGTCCGCTTCGTCGGCTCGCCCTGGATCAGCTCCCCCGGAACCGCATTCGTGTAGGTCTGGAACCAGTGGTGCCCGTCGGTGTCGATCTCAACCTCGAGCTTCGTCGACAGGGCGTTCACCACGGAGATGCCGACGCCGTGCAGGCCGCCGGAGACCGCGTACGCGTCGGAGTCGAACTTGCCGCCCGCGTGCAGCTGGGTGAGCACGACCTCGACGGTCGGCGCGCCGGAGGCGTGCATTCCCACCGGGATGCCGCGGCCGTCGTCGACGACCTCGATGCCGCCGTCGGCGAGCATTGTCACCTCGACCTTGGACGCGTGTCCGGCCATCGCCTCGTCGACCGAGTTGTCGACGACCTCCCAGATGAGGTGGTGCAGGCCGCGCTCACCGGTGGAGCCGATGTACATGCCGGGACGCTTCCGGACCGCCTCGAGTCCCTCGAGGACGGTGATCGAAGAGGCGCCGTACTCCTTGTTTCCAGTGCTCTTGTCTGACTTCTGGGCAGCCACGGGAGGTGTGCTCTCCTTCTCGTTCACACGACGGTCCCCCGCACGACGTCCATCGCGCGAACGGTTTCGCCGGCATGGCGATCGCGGCCGACGACGTGGCCGCGAGTTACCACACCATCCTACTGGTAGAGCCGGACAGCAGGGCATCTGCGACACCCCTGAGCTGCCCGTAGACGCAGTTTCGGCGGCCGCGCCACACCGCGGATACCGTCAGGCGCGGATCGCGGTGTCGCCGGGCGACGTGCGGCCGATCACGTCGCGCACGAAGTTCGCCGTCAGCCGGGCGATCTCGGGCGCATGCGAGAGCGGTGCCCAGTGCCCGGCGGTGGTCTCGCTGCGCCGCAGGTCGGTGACCCAGCGGTCGGTGTCCTCGAACGCGAAGGGCAGCACCGCCTTGTCCCTGGTGTTGACGATCAGCTGGACCGGGATGTCGGTCCGCCGGTCCCGCGGACGCAGGATCCGCTGCCTGGTGTTCGCGCGGTACCGCTTGAGTCCATTCGCGGCATCCCGGCCGATCGTGACCGCCGGCCGGGCCAGGGTCGGTTCCATCCGGTCGAACAGCGACAAAAACAGCGGCCAGCGCGGAGCAAGCAGGCGTCCGGTGACCAGCTCCGGCACGACCGGGATGTGGAAAAGCAGGGCGTAGAAGGAGGCCGCCCACTGCGCCGCGACCCGGGCCAGCCCCCTGGGTGTCGGGTTCCGCAGGTTTCGCCACATCCAGTGGCCGAGGTGATCGAAGCACCACCCCGAGGTGGACGTGAACGAGGCGATCCGATCCCCCGCGCCCGGCGCGCACACCGCCTCCCACGACTCCAGCGACCCCCAGTCGTGCGCGAGCACGTGCACGGGTTCACCGCGGCCGACGGCATCGACGACCGCGAACAGGTCGGCCGCAAGCAACTCCAGGTCGTAGTCCGCGACCCGGATCGGCGAGGTCGACCGGCCCGCTCCCCGAGTGTCGTAGGTGACGACCCGAAAGTCGCTGCCGAGTTCGGCAACCACGTGGTCCCAGAGCAGGTGGGTGTCCGGCCAGCCGTGCACCAGCACGATCGTCGGGCCGTCCGGGTTCCCCTGCTCGAATACCGCGAGCTCGATGTCGCCGTTGCGCACCGTGGTGGCAACGGCGGGAGCGAGGAAACCGTTGGCGGGGTGGGTCATTGATACTCCTTCGACGGATCAGAGATCGAGCACGAGACGCTCGCCCGCAGCCCGGGACACGCAGAGCAGCATGGCGGTCCGCTGCTCGTCCGGCGTGAGCCGGGCTTCCCGATGGTCGGGGACACCCTCAAGGACCCGGACGCGGCAGGTGCCGCAGAAGCCCTGCTGGCACGAGTAGCCGATCCCCGGCAGTCGCTCCCGGACCACCTGCAGTGCGGTGCGATCCGCGGGGACGGTCAACACCTCACCGGTGCGGGCGAGCTCGACGTCGAACGGTGTTCCGTCAAGAACATCTGGGGCGCCGAATCTTTCGATGTGCAGGGCGGTGGCCGGGGTGTGCGGGAAGCTCGCGCGGACCAGGTCAAGCATCGGCGCCGGGCCACAGCAGTACACCGCACCCCCCGGCGCGGCCCGTCCCAGCAGGTCGGCCGCGGCTGGCACGCCGTGCTCGTCGTCGGTTCGCACGAAAACCCGGTCCTGTTCCCATGATTCAATCTCATCGAGGAACGGCATCGTGTCCCGGGAGCGGCCGGAGTAGACGAACTGCCAGTCCATGCCGGCTGCCCGCGCGGCCCGCACCATCGAGAGGATCGGGGTGATCCCGATCCCGCCTGCCACGAACAGCGCGCTGCCGCCGCCGACGAACGGGAACCCGTTGCGCGGACCACGCACCGTCACCCTCGCCCCCGGCTGCAGCGCGTGCATCTCGAGCGACCCACCTCCGCCGTCCGGGATCGCCCGCACGGCAACCGTGTACCGGGACCGATCCGCCGGGTCCCCGCACAGTGAGTACTGCCTTCGCCTGCCCGACGGCAGGTGGAAATCGAGGTGACACCCCGGCTGCCAGGCGGGCAGGTCGCCGCCGTCGATCGTGCCGAACGCCAGTGCAACAACCTGCTCATCCCGCGCGACGATCCGGCGGTCGACGACCTCGAGGGTCATGGCGGAATCCGGGTTGTGCCCGGCATGGTCACGGTTGTAGTCGTGGCCGGCGAGGACCCCGACGTAGCGCTCGGCGACCGCCCCGAGGGCGGCCATCATCCGATCCGGGCGGCCCCGCCCGCGCAGGTCTGCGGGCACCGGCCCGGGTGTGCGGCGATTAATGATGGACGGCATGACTTCTCGCGTTCGACGAATCAGCGGACCGCGGCCTGCGCCGCAGGAGAGGAGGCCAGGTAGGCGACGGCCTGCGCAGTGGATCCCTCGCTGGACGGGTGGTAGTCGCGACGGAAGTAGCGGCTCATCCGGCTGACCAGATCGGTCGTTGTCGGGAGCACGCCCCGCCTGCCCGCCGACCGGAAGTCCGACCAGTGCGGGCGGCGGCGGTGATGTGACCAGTTCGCGAGCTCGGGATCGTTGGCCATCAGGAACCGGGTGCCCCGGATCCAGAGGTACACCAGTGTCGGAGTTGCGATCAATTGCGTTCGCAGCCTTCGGCTTTCACGCTTGTCGAAGTAGCGCATGACGTCATAGGCGACCGAGCGGTGCTCGACCTCCTCGGACCCGTGCCAGCGCAGCAGGTCCAGCATCGTCGGGTGCACGCCCGCACCGTCGAGCGCCCGGGCGTTCAGCACCCAGTCGCCGAGGAAGGCGGTGACGTGCTCGATCGCCGCGATCAGCGCGAGCCGCTCGACGAGGTAGTTTTCCTTCCGGCCCGAGGTGAGCGGGCGCGGACCGAGCAGGTGGGTGAAGACCCAGTGCATCTGATCGGTGTACGGCGTGGTGTCGAGGCCCTTCGCCTTCAGGTGGTCGAGGACGCCGGAGTGCGCGTTTGAGTGCATCGCCTCCTGACCGATGAACCCGGCGACGTCGTCGCGCAGCTTCTCGTCCTCGATCAGCGGGAGTGCCTCCTTGAAGGTCTCCACGAACCAGTCCTCACCCGCGGGCAGCAGGATGTGCATCACGTTGAACACGTGCGTCGTGAAGGGGTCACCCTCGACCCAGTGCATCGGCAGGTCCGACCAGTCGAAGCGGACGTTGCGCGCCTGCAGCAGGATGTTGTCGGGTTCGAGCGCGGACGCGGTGGTGTCGACGGCCATCGGGCTCCCTTCGGCGACGCGACTGCATCGCGGTGACACAGTTCACTCCAGAAGAAGGTAACTGTAACACCGCGTAATAGGCAATCCCCGGCCTGTGGAGCCTCCGGTTACCCGTAGGTGTCGCGCGGGCCGCGTCCGCGCACGTGCCGTTCCCCCTTGCGCCAGCTCGGCGCGGTCGGCCCGGCGATCCGCAGGCTGGTGACCACCCCGTCCCCGACCGCGGCCGCGATCTTCGCGAGGATCTGGGCCTGCATCAGCCGCAGCTGCGTCGCCCACGCGGTGGATTCGGCGGAAACGCTGAGCACCCCGTCCTTCAACGCCACCGGCTCGGCGTGCGCGGAGATGTCCTCCCCGACCACCTGCTGCCACCTGCCGAATACGGTCCCCTCCGACACCCGCGGCGACCAGCCGCGACTCTTCGCGACCGTACTGGCCAACGCCCCAAACGGTTGCGGATCCCTGGCATCGGGTCGGGCGCCGGACCAGCCCCGTCGGCCCGTGCCGCGCGTCCTGGGCTTCGGCGACGACCGGCCCTGGCCGACCGACTTGCCGCTGGCCTTCGCCGCGGCCCGCGCCTCCTCAAGCGCCCGGCGGGCCAGGTCGATGCCGCGCAGTTCGGGCTCCCCGCTTCCGGGTCGTGCACCCGGAGCATCCGCCTGCTCACTCATCGCGACTCCCTTCTCCGTCGATCATCCCAGCACTCCGCCCCGCCCGCGTCCCGCCCGCACCTCCCCGCCCCCTGACCACCCACCTCACTGACCACCCCGCCCCCTGACCGAATGTGGGATTCGGTCGGTCTAAGTGACCGAATCCCACATTCGGTCAGGGAAGTAGAGGGGTGGGGTGCTGGTGGGGTGGGGTCAGCGGACGGTGGAGGTGCGGCCGTCGGGGCGGTCGACGGCCTCGACCGCGAACCTGGTCGCGTGCAGCTCCTCGGGAACGTCCTCGGCGACGGCGGCGGTGATCAGCACCTGCTCGGCGTCGGCCGCCACCTCGGCGAGCGCCCGCCGACGCTTGCGGTCCAGTTCGGCGAACACGTCGTCGAGCATCAGCACCGGGTCGGTGCCGTCGGAGCGGAGCAGCGCGAACGCGGCAAGGCGCAGCGACAGCGCAAACGACCACGACTCGCCATGACTGGCAAACCCCTTCGCTGGCTGGTCCCCGAGCCGGAGTTCCAGGTCGTCGCGATGCGGTCCGACGAGGCAGACGCCACGCTCAATCTCCCGCTGCCTGGCCTGGGCGAGTTCGTTGAGGAAGCACGCCTCCACCAATTCGACGTCGTCGCGGGTCCACCGATGCTGTGGATCGGCGAGTTCCGGCGGCAGCGACGCACCGAGACTCGACCGGTACCCGATCGAGGCCGGGCGGGACTCGGGTGCGATCCGCGCGTACGACTCCGCGACGTGCGGCCCCAACTCGGCGATCAGCCGCATCCGCCCAGCCAGCAGCTCGGCGCCGTGCGCGGCCAGATGACCGTCCCAAACATCAAGTGTGGCAAGGGCACTTGTGCCGTCGGTCGACCTATTCCCGCGACGCAGCGCGCCGCTGGCGGTCTTGAGTAGCGCGGACCGCTGCCGCAGCACCTTGTCGTAGTCCGAACGGACCGCCGCCATCCGCGGAATCCGGCTGCTGAGCAACTCGTCGACGAACCGGCGACGGTCACCCGGGTCGCCGCGGACCAGGGACAGGTCCTCGGGCGCGAACAACACCCCGCGCAGCACCCCGAGGATCTCTCGGGGCCTGCGCAGCGGTGAGGTGTTCATCCGGGCCCGGTTGGCCCTGCCGTCGTTGATCTCCACATCGATCGAGAGTTCGCGCCCGTCGTTGACCACCACGGCGCCGATCTGGGCCGCCGTCGCCCCGGCCCGGATCAGCGGGGCATCCGTCGACACCCGATGCGACGACAGGGTCGCGAGGTAGCCGAGCGACTCGAGCAGGTTGGTCTTGCCGTGCCCGTTCGGACCGAGGAACAGGGTGATGCCCGGTCCGGGTTCGAGGGTGACGGCGTCCCACGATCGGAAGTTGCGGAGCGAGAACTTGCGGACGAACACCCTATGGCTGCCCGGATTCCGAAACGCGTTGCACCGCATGACCACCGAACTGGTTGCGGAGTGCCGACACTGCCTTCATCGCGGGCGAGTCGGCCTGCCTTGACGCAAACCGCGCGAACAGTGCCGCCGAGATAACCGGAGCCGGGACGGCGTGGTTGATCGCCTCCTCGACGGTCCACCGACCCTCACCGGAGTCCTGGGTATACCCGGAGATCGCCGCCAGGTCGGGGTCCTCCGCAAGCGCCTTGACGAGCAGGTCCAGCAGCCACGACCGCACCACGGTGCCCGTGGTCCAGGCCCGTAGCACGCCGTGCACATCGGTGATCAGGTCTTCTGCCTCGAGCAGTTCGTAGCCCTCGGCGTAGGCGTGCATCAGCCCGTACTCGATGCCGTTGTGGATCATCTTCGCGTAGTGGCCCGCGCCAACCGGCCCCGCGTGCACGAAGCCGTCGGCGCGTTCCCCGTCCGGACGAAGGGCATCGAAGATCGGCATGGCTCGTGCGACGTCGTCGTCCGCGCCACCGACCATCAGGCCGTACCCGTTTTCCAGGCCCCACACGCCACCGGAGACACCGCAATCGACGTAGCCGATCTCCTTCTGCGCCAGCAGTTCTGCGTGTGGCCGGTCCTCGGTGAACCGCGAGTTCCCGCCGTCGATCACCAGGTCGCCGCTCGTCAGCACGTCGGTCAGAGCGGCGATGGTATCCCGGGTGATCTGCCCGGACGGGACCATCACCCACACCACCCGGGGTGTATCGAGCGCGGCCGCCAGGTCCGCGAGCGAGGCCACGTCCGTGACCTCGGGTCGCGGGTCGTACCCCACCACCTGGTGGCCGGCCGCCCGCAACCGCTCCCGCATGTTGAAGCCCATTTTTCCGAGGCCGACCAATCCCAGCTGCATCGGGTGGCTCCCTTCGGTGGTGGACGTGCGGTGACGGTCTCGGGCCGCGGGGAATCAGCCGGGAAGCCGGACCGGCATCAGCAGGTAGGTGTAGGCGCTGTCCGGGGCGGCGAAGGTGCCGCCGTCGCCGGGCTGAGGTTCCTCGTCCTCGGCAGGCCGGAGCACGGCGGGGCGGCTCGGAGTGGTGAAGCCGAAGGTGACCCGGTCGCTGTGCAGCGAGGTCAGCCCCTCGGTCAGGTACGTCGGGTTGAACGCGATGGTGAGCGACTCGCCCTGGAACCGGGCCTCCAGGGCCTCCTCGGCGCGTCCGGCGTCCTCCCCGCCTGCGGCGAGCAGCAGCCCATCCTCGGAGAACTGCAGGCGGACCTGGGCGCCGCGTTCGGCGACGAGTGCGACGCGCTTGATCGCGTCGACGAGCGGGGCGACCTCGACGGTGGCGATGGCGGTGTGCTCGGGCGGCAGCAGCTGCCGGAACTTCGGGAACTCCGCATCCAGCAGGCGGGTGGTGGTGCGTCGGCCCTCACCGACGATGCCGAGCAGGCCTTCCGACCCAACCGACGATCCCGCACCGAAGGCCAACTCAACCGGCGAATTGGAGCTTCCCCCAAGAGTTTTCGCTGCCTCCGACAGGGTCTTCGCGGGGATCAGCACCGCGGCGCTGGTGTCGGGGTTGGTCGGGGTCCATTCGATCTGACGGACCGCGAGCCGGAACCGGTCGGTGGCGGCGAGGACCACGTTGCTGCCCTCGATCTCGACCCGGATGCCGGTGAGCATCGGCAGGGTGTCGTCCTTGCCCGCTGCGATAGCGACCTGACCGATTGCCTCGGAGAACACGTCGACGGGCAACGAACCGGTCTGCTGCGGCAGTTCGGGAAGCTGTGGATAGTCCTCGACCGGCATCGTCGGGAGGGAGAACTTGGCGCTGCCGCAGGTGATGAGCACTCGAGCACCATCAACGACCAGGTCGACCGGCTTCAACGGCAGGGACCGGGTGATGTCGGCGAGCAGCTTGCCGGACACCAGGGCCTGACCGGGATCGGACACCTCTGCCGAGATCCGAACCTGTGCAGAGACCTCGTAGTCGAATCCGGAGATCGTCAGGCCCTGCTCGTCCGCGGAGATCAGCACACCACCGAGAACCGGGACCGGAGGCCGTGACGGGAGACTGCGGGCCACCCATGCGACGGACTCTGCAAAGTCTTCCCGGGCGACCCGAAATTTCATGCTCCCGAGCTCCATCGCTGGGCTGATCCTCTCCGTAGATGCATCACCGTGCCACCGTCCGTCTCACACGACGGGGCAGAAGCCCACCGTAGGCCCTTCCGGTCGAAGTTTAAAGCCGAAACCGGCGCGTCACCTCGCCCGTCCGGGCGGCGCGGAGCGGCTGTGTACGAACGGACTCCACAGAACCTGTTTTCAAAGGGAGAACTGGAGAGAAATACAAGCAGTATTAGTAGGTCCTGTGAAAACTGTGCAGAAGTCCCCTTCCTCGCTGGTCGCTGACCGTGTCGGCCTGGGGAGCCCGTGTGGATCGACGGGGGACGAATTGGGGACGGTTGTGGAGAACCGCTGAGTTGTTCATCGTTGTTCCCACACTGTCCACAGCGATTCCCTAGTTGTACACCGGGTTGTCCACAGTCGGACGGTGTTTGTGCGGAGTTGTGCACGGCACACGAAATCGGCGGTCCGTCCGGGTGGACGAACCGCCGAGGGGCGAGCGGGGTGCGGTCAGCGCTTGGCGCGCTGCTTGATCCTGGCGGTGAGTTCCTGCACCTGGTCGTAGACCTTGCGCCGTTCGGTCATCTCCTTGCGGATCTTCTTGTCGGCATACATGACCGTGGTGTGGTCGCGTCCGAACGCGTTGCCGATCTTCGGCAACGATAGGTCGGTCAGCTCCCGGCAGAGGTACATGGCGATCTGCCTGGCCTGGGACAGCGGCCGGGTCTTGCCGGGGCCGCACAGATCCTCGATCGCCATCCCGAAGTACTCGGAGGTGGCCGCGATGATGGTCGGCGCGTCGATCTCGAGGGGGGTCGAGTCCGGCAGCAGGTCCCGCAAGACCACCTCGGCGAGGGCGAGGTCGAGGGGCTGGCGGTTGAGGGACGCGAACGCCGTGACGCGGATCAGCGCGCCCTCGAGTTCGCGGATGTTGCGGTCGAGCCTGCTCGCGATCAACTCGAGGACGTCGTGCGGAACGTCGAGCCGGTCCATCCGCGCCTTCTTGCTGAGGATCGCGATGCGGGTCTCAAGTTCGGGCGGCTGCACGTCGGTGATCAGGCCCCACTCGAACCGGGTGCGGAGCCGCTCCTCCAGCGTCGCCAGTTGCTTGGGCGGCCGGTCGGAGGTGATGACGATCTGCTTGTTGGCGTTGTGGAGCGCCTCGAAGGTGTAGAAGAACTCCTCCTGGATGCCCTCCTTGCCCTCGATGAACTGGATGTCGTCGACGAGCAGGACGTCGGTCTCCCGGTAGCGGCGCTTGAACGCGACCTTGCGGTCGTCGCGCAGGCTGTTGATGAAGTCGTTCGTGAACTCCTCGGTGGAGACGTACCGGACCCGGATGCCGGGGAACAGTCGCTGGGAGTAGTGGCCGGCGGCGTGCAGCAGGTGCGTCTTGCCGAGGCCCGACGAACCCCACACGAACAGGGGGTTGTATGCGCGGGCAGGTGCCTCCGCGCAGGCGACCGCCGCGGCGTGCGCGAACCGGTTGGACGCACCGATCACGAAGGTGTCGAACGTGTACTTGGCGTTGAGGCTGTTGCCGTCGGAGCCGGCGGGGGCCGGGGCGGGCGGCTTGGTGAAGTACGCGGGCCACGACTCGTTGACGCTGGCGATGGCCTCGCCGTCCTCGTCCACCTCGTCGTGTTCGCCCGGGTCGGGTTCGAAGAGGTCGGCGTCACCGATGCCGGGCCTGCGTCGACGGAAGGCCTCCACGCTCACCGCTCCCGCGTTCGCGGACTCGGCTTCGGCCTGCCGGACCGAGGGCGGCGGCGCGGGCGCGGGCTCCGGGGCCGGGGCGGGCGGGGCCGGAGCGGGCTGGGCATCGGTGGGCGGGGCGACGCGGACACCGAGTCCCGCGACCCCCTCGTCGATGTGCCGGTTGAGGGTCTGCAGGATCGGTTCGCGCAGATCGCGTTCGATCGCCTCCTGGACGAACGACGAGGGCACCGACAGCAGCGCGAATCCCTGGGCAAGCGTCAGCGGCCGGACGAGCGCCAGCATCGCCTTCTGCGCCTTGGTGAGCGGGTGGCCTGCAGCGTCCGCGGTCAACTCGTCGAGGACGTCCACCCACACCCGTGCCAGGGTGTTCGCTTCCTCGTTCAACGTCGGCCCTCCCGGATCGGTGCGTGGGGAGTCGCCGCCGCTCGGTTGCGTCGACGATCGCGGGCTGTTCACCCCTGGGGATAACTTCCCCGCACAAGGCTACGAATATGCCACCTGAACAGTGTTTCCACACAATTATCCACAAGTGTGGATAACGTTTTCCGGTATCGGGTCGGGTCCGGACTGGGCCGGGAAACCCCAGCTCAATGCGCCTCCCACCTGCGATGATGCGGTCCTCTGCTGATCCGGTCCGCTCGCCGATGGTGCCGCGTGCCACACCTCGGGGCCGGACCTGTGCACAGATGTCAAGACCGGGCAAGCATCTCGGGTCACGTGGCGTGTCGGGACCCGTCGCGGTTTGACCTGACCGGCGGCGCTGCGTACTCTCGTACAGTCACCCGAGTTCGAGGTGGCGGTCTCATGCTGGCCACGTGTTGTTCACGAGAACGCGCGTGCCTCCGCGTGCCGTCGCCGATCGGGGAACACCCGAATCTCAGCTACAGATGGCGTCTCCCGGCGCCGACGATTTACAAGGAGTGTCGACCGTGGCCAAGGGCAAGCGGACGTTCCAGCCGAACAATCGCCGCCGCGCGCGTGTTCACGGCTTCCGTCTCCGGATGCGGACCCGTGCGGGCCGCTCCATCATCTCTGCGCGTCGCCAAAAGGGCCGCGCTACCCTCTCCGCCTGACCGCGTAGAGCGCGGGAGCTCGGGGTGCTTCCTGAGCCGCACCGGTTACGTCGTCGTGCGGACTTCGCGTCCACGGTTCGCCGTGGACGCCGCGCGGCCCGTCGGGATGTGGTCGTCCACGCCCTGACCGAGGCCACGCACGAGTCGC
Organism: Rhodococcus sp. NPDC054953; assembly: GCF_053609225.1. Classification (NCBI taxonomy): domain Bacteria; kingdom Bacillati; phylum Actinomycetota; class Actinomycetes; order Mycobacteriales; family Nocardiaceae; genus Rhodococcus; species Rhodococcus sp. NPDC054953. The sequence goes on from NZ_JBSGXD010000013.1 coordinate 48,640, forward strand.
TCGTCGGGGATCCGGGTCCGCGTTTCGGTTTGGTTGTGAGCAAGGCTGTCGGGCCGGCGGTGATTCGACATCGAGTCGCGCGCCGGCTTCGTCATATCTGCGCGAGCCTGGTCGACGATGTGTCCGAGGGGACGTTCGTGGTGATCCGGGCACTTCCCGGGGCGGCAACCGCCTCGTCCGCCGACCTGGATCGGCAACTCCGATCCGGGCTGCGCAAGCTGAACCTCATCGGTGGGTAGGCCCCAATGACACGCAACCTCTCGACAGGGATGGGGCCGTTCGGCATGATCCGGCGCGCCCCGGCGCGGGGCCTGATCTTCTGCATCGAGCTGTACCGCAGCTATGTCTCGCCGACCCGGATGCCGACCTGCCGGTTTGCCCCGACCTGCAGCGAGTACGCGGTCGACGCGCTGCGTGAGCGTGGCGCCGCGGTGGGAATGATCCTGACCGTGGTGCGCCTGCTCAAGTGCGGGCCCTGGCATCCTGGCGGCTGGGATCCGGTGCCACCGCGCGGATCCGGTCGTCACCGCGAGCGCGGTGCCGCGGACCTGGACACTGGTAAGCAACCCCACGATCTGCTGAACGTGGGCGAACAGAGGAGTACCTAGAGCCGTGCTCGACTTCATCTATTACCCGGTGTCCTGGATCCTGTGGGTCTGGCACAAGGTGTTCGGCTCCTTCCTCGGGGCAGACAACGGCTTCGCGTGGGCGCTGTCGGTGATGTTCCTGGTGTTCACCCTGCGCGCGATCCTGTACGTGCCCTTCGTCAAGCAGGTCCGCACCACCCGCCAGATGCAGGAGTTGCAGCCGCAGATCAAGGCGCTGCAGAAGAAGTACTCCAACGATCGCCAGCGGATGGCGCTGGAGATGCAGAAGCTCCAGAAGGAGCACGGGTTCAATCCGCTGATGGGTTGCCTGCCGGTGCTGCTGCAGGCGCCGGTGTTCATCGGCCTGTTCCACGTCCTGCGATCCTTCAACCGCACCGGCACCGGGTTCGGCCAGCTCGGGATGACGGTGGAGGAGAACGCCAACACCGCGAACTACGCGTTCTCGGCGGCGGACGTCCAGTCGTTCCTCGATGCACGCCTGTTTGGCGCCCCGATCGCCGCCGCGATGACCACCCCGAAGGCGCAGCTCGAGGCCTACGGTGTGCCGATCCCGACGGTGTGGACCATCGCGGCCGTCGCGATTCCGCTGATGATCATCGCGTCGGTGGCAACCCACTTCAACTCCCGTGCGTCGGTGGCCCGCCAGAGCGAGGCGGCGGCGGCGAACCCGCAGGCCGCGATCATGAACAAGCTGTCCCTGTGGGTCTTCCCGCTCGGCGTGCTCGTCGGCGGCCCGTTCCTGATGATCGCGATCCTGCTGTACTGGGTGTCGAACAACATCTGGACCTACGCTCAGCAGCACCTGGTGTTCCGGCGCATCGATGCGGAAGAGGAAGAAAAGAAGGCCAAGGCCCTCGAGCGGCGCGCCGAGAACGCGCCGAAGCCGGGTGCGAAGCCGGTCAAGCGCAAGGGTGCGGCGGCCGCGCAGGCCGTTGACGCCGGAACGGATGCGGCGGAGCCGTCGGACGGCCCGGACTCTCCCACCCCGACCGCGTCCGACTCGAAGCCCAAGCCCGGTGCGAAACCGACCGGAAACCGCGGCAAGAACAAGCGCAAACGCTGAGGCGGCACCCGACTTCTGAGCGCGGCAGCGCTCCCCTTCACAGAGAAGAGAACGACGATGGCGAACGATCCGGCTACCGGACGGGACGGAGATGACGAGGTCGTGGCGGACGTGACAGTGGAAGCGCCCGTGGACGAGATCGACGAGGAGGACGCGCTCGTCGAGGAGGGCGAGATCGCGGGTGACTACCTCGAGCAGCTGCTGGACGTCCTGGACTTCGACGGCGACATCGACCTCGACGTCGAGGGCGATCGTGCGGTCGTGAGCATCGACGGCGGCGAGGACCTGGCGAAGCTGGTCGGGCGCAAGGGCGAGGTTCTCGACGCCCTGCAGGAGCTCACCCGGCTCGCCGTGCAGCAGGCCACGGGTGACCGCAGCCGTCTGATGCTCGACATCGCCGGCTGGCGCGCGGGCAGGCGCGCGGAGCTCACGGAGATCGGACTTGCCGCCGCCAAGCGGGTTCTCGACTCCGGCGAATCCGAGTCCCTCTCCCCCATGACACCGTTCGAGCGCAAGATCGTCCACGACGCGGTCGCGTCGGTCGAGGGCGTCTCCAGCGAGAGCGAGGGCGCCGAGCCGTCCCGTCGCGTGGTCGTCATCAAGGGCTGACGCTTCACCTCACGAGGGGCTCCCGACCGGATGGTCGGGAGCCCCTCGTCGTTGTGCGGTGTTTCACGTGAATCAGTGCACGGCGCGCCGGCGTTCCAACCCTTGCCTCACACCCGCGGGCCCGCGTCCGGCGCGCGGAGTCCGGTGGTCGGTCCGAGCGCACCGGGACGGCCTGGACCGAGAATTCATCCACAGGGTGGGGCGAGGCCTGTGGAATTCTCGGATGGTCTCGGGGATCCCCATGATCGGGCGTGTTTCGGTGACGCCGGGGTGGTGATCGCCTGTGGATAACCTCGATTTCGGGCGTCGACGCCGCGGTCGGGTCCGCCCGGATGCGGCGCCTCCCCACTCCCCGCGCCGCTTCGCGGACCGAACGTCGAATGGTGCTGCAGTACAGGGCAATTCGGGTGCGCTTCGGTGACCGGCGCGGACGGGTCGCCCGATGGGAGGTGATTCGTGTCCTTCGGTGTCCGGCCGGTTATCTCGACACGGGCACATTCCGTCACTGTGACGGCAGTGCGCTGCCGCGGGAGGCGGAACACTGCGGTGTGTGCTCGTCCCTCGCCCGGCCGATGTCCACCGGGCATCACCCGCGCGGTGGGTGCGGGGTGATGCGCGCCGGCGCCCTCCGCGGTGAGCGGCCCCGGTGCTCGATCTTCGCCGGCGGTGTCGTCGCCGGCGCCGACGCGACGGTGGGCCGGCCCAGCCCGTGCACGGGTCGTGCCCGCGGCTTGGCTCCCCAGGCATCTGCGCGACCCGCGCCCATGCGGGTCGCGTCCGCTGCGGGCGTGATTCACGTGAAACATCGGGGGTGGTCCCCGGCAGGACCGGCCGGGGCGGACGTCCCGTCGGATCAGGTGCCCCCGGGGAACCCGGCCGTGTCGGGTGCGGGCGCGGCCGACTGAGCACCAGCCACACCGGCGTTCAGCCCCGCCTCCTGACGTCGCCGCCGCTGCGGCAGATGCGGTCCGCGCCGGAGCGGGGTCCGTGGAGGGGCTCCCGTCGCGCATCCGATGACGATCGGTGCGCCAGGTACGGCACCGAGGGAGGCGAGGCGCATCCCTGCGTCGGCCGGTGGCACGCCGGAACGGATCCCGCGCACGACCACGTGGATGAGGCGGCACCGTCGGCCGTGCTGAATTGCGCGACCCGGGTGGGCTCGCCTGCTGCCGTTCGGGGTCGGTGGATGGGAGTGCGCATGCATGTGGTCGCAGGCGCTCCGAGCGGCGTCGCGGGCGGTGCCGTACACGACCGGCCGAATGCTTCCAGGTGGGGGCCGCGACTCTCCCGGGATTGCGTCCTCGGGCGTTGCGAAGGATGACCCTGCGGGTTTGCGTACCGCACCGCGACGGGATGGACGGGCTCGCGCCGGGCGCCGCCGATTCACGTGAAACATTCGAGGGGTCGCCCGGCCCTTGGCTAAGGGTCCGTGCTCGGCCAGGGTCGCGGTCGGCCCCTCCCCTCCCTTGGCCCTCCCCTCCCCCACTCCGGTGGCCGGTCGCCATGTTTCACGTGAATCGAGGGCCCTGCGCGTGTCGAGCGGGAGCCGGGTACGCCTGACCGGCGACCCCTCGTCGGCTGGGAACGGCGCCAGTCCGGCGGTCAGCCCGACCGGCACGTCGCGGTCGGCAGCTTCCACGCTGGCTGCGTGGTCGACCGTGCTGCGTCAGCTGGGTGTCCGCGGTGCAGCGGTACCGCAGGCCGACCGCGCCAGCGCGTCCGGGCGCCACCGCGCATCCGGGTGGCCCGCACCTCACGTCGTCGACCCGTGTCACGATTCGTCCGGTCCGGTCGCCGCATGCGGGGCGCCCGTTCCACCGCGCTTGTCGAGGGTGGCCAGGTCGGCGCCGGCTCGAGGGGTCGATCTCGAGGTTCCTTGGCTACCCGCCGCGTCATCGGTCGCCGGGCCAGCGCGGGTGGTGTGGCGGGCCAACGCCCGCCGTCGGGATCCGGTGCGGTGACCCGGCCCGCCGGGCGCCGCCGGGGCGGAAGGCGCCGCTGCCAGCCCGACGGCATCCGCGCCCGACCCACCCCACGACAGCACCAAAACCCCGGGCCGAACTCTCCATCTGGGCGGGGACCGGGCTGGTGGGCCGTTCCGGCTACCGGACCGGCGGTGTTCCCGTGGAGTTCGATGCGGATACGAAGGCGTGGCGGACGCCGTGTGCGCCCGTGGTCGACGGCTTCGACCGGGACCAGGTCTACCCCGGCAGCGCGCTGGCCGGATGGTGTCCCGCCGTCAGGCTCGTGGGATCAACCCGCAGCGTGGACGTCGCGCCCGGGCCGCCGGGCCGTGCCTCCTGCCCCGTCGGTCCAACCGGTTCGCTGCGGTCGAGCCCACGCTGTTTCGGGTGGTGCGCGACCGGCGGCTGGCATCCCCGATCGATCGGTCGGGCACCGCCGCGGGCAGACGGGCGCCCCGGCACCCACCCGACGACCGCCTCGACCGCCCGACCCCCGCTGACGCCGACCGCGACGCCGTCATGCCGGTGCCTCCGGGACGGTGTCCGGCGCCTGGGCACGTGTCCCCGTCCCGCTCGGATGAGCCGGGCCGGACCATCGCCGTCCGGAGAATGTCGCTCCCGCTGGCTCCGCACCGTGCGCGGAGGCGAAGCCGTTACGGCATTGGTGCCGACGACAACGCCCCGGGCGGTGATTGAATGCCCGGGCGCCAACATGGGGGTCCCCGCGAATGAACCGGGCCGGCGCCGATTCCTCCGCCCCGGCGGTGGGTCCCTGCTTCACGTGAAACATGGCCGCGTCGCGAGGCCTGGAAGGCGCACCGCCGACACCGTGTCGGTCCGTCACCGTGCGACGTGGTCGGCGGGCGCGCCAGCCCTCGGTCCTCCGGTTGCCATCCCGGATCCGCTCAGCCGCCCGCGGTCCGGCGTCCCGGGGCGCTCGTCCCCCGATGGCGGTGGGTTGCCGACGCCGCGTGTTCCGGGGCGGCGCCCTCCCCTCCCCCACCGCCGGATCGACCGGACGTTGTCGCGTCCCATCGGCCGGGGTGCATCGCAAGCACGGGGTCCACGCTGTCGCTGTGACACCCGAACCGAGCACGGTCCGTCGGCGGCCCGGGAGCATCTGATGTCGGTCGGCGAGATACGGCCTGTTGGTTTGTGGAATCCCGAGTGCACACGGGAAGATGTTTCACGTGGAACCCACCGACCCCATCGACCTCACCGACGCCGCGCACCGTGTGTTCGGGGAGCGTTTCGCGCTGGCCCAGAAGTATCACGAATCCCTCGCGACGGATGGCGTCGAACGTGGTCTGATCGGGCCACGGGAGGTCCCGCGGCTGTGGGAACGGCACCTGCTCAACTGCGCCGTGCTCGGTGAACTGATCGGTGAGGGCGAGTCGGTCGTCGACGTCGGAAGCGGTGCGGGTCTGCCCGGCATCCCGCTCGCGATCGCCCGACCCGACCTGCGGATCACCCTGGTCGAGCCGCTGCTGCGGCGCTCGGTCTACCTCGCCGAGTTCATCGAATCGGTCGGCCTGGATGTGCGGGTGGTTCGGGGTCGTGCGGAGCAGGCCGGGGTGGTGCAGGAGGCGGGCGGCGCCGATGTGGTCACCTCCCGCGCCGTCGCCCCGCTGGAGAAGCTGGCGCGGTGGTCGCTGCCGTTGATCCACGAGCACGGCCGGATGCTGGCGATGAAGGGGTCCAGTGCGGCCGAGGAGATCGAGCGCGATCGCGCTTCCCTCACCCGCCTGGGGGCTGGCAAGCTGGAGATCGTCGAATGCGGCGCCGACGTCCTCCCGACACCGACGACCGTGGTTCGGGCGGAACGGATTCCAAAGCGATCGCATCGCCGATGACGTCGAGGATCGGTGGAACCGGCGGTCGAGTGACTTCGAGTGAGGAGCAATACATGTCGGGTGGACCCGAAGCAACTGTTTCACATGAAACGGACCCCAATCCCTCGCGTTCCACCGACACCGCACCCTCGACCGACCCGAGTGCCCACGCCCCCGGCCCATACGACGGCATCTCCCTCGAGGAGACCCCGATCGGGGCCGCCGCGCAGCGCGCCAGCCAGGTCCTGCATCCGGGGAGTGTGACCCTGCCGAAACCGAGCCGGCGGCGCATGCTTACCGTCGCGAACCAGAAGGGTGGCGTCGGGAAGACCACCACCGCGGTCAACCTGGCGTCCGCGCTCTCCGTTCAGGGGCTCACCGTCCTCGTCGTCGACCTCGACCCGCAGGGCAATGCCAGCACCGCGCTCGGCATCCCGCACCACTCCGGGGTGCCGTCCAGCTACGAGCTGCTCATCGGGGAGGTCAGCGCGAAGGAAGCTGTCCAGCAGAGCCCGCACAGCGAGCGGCTGTACTGCATTCCCGCGACGATCGACCTCGCCGGCGCCGAGATTGAGCTGGTGTCGATGGTCGCCCGCGAGAACCGACTCAAGAGCGCCCTGTCCGATGCGTTCCTATCCGACCTGGACGTCGACTTCGTGCTGATCGACTGCCCGCCGTCGCTCGGGCTGCTCACCGTCAACGCCCTCGTCGCGGTCAACGAGGTCCTCATCCCGATCCAGTGCGAGTACTACGCGCTCGAGGGGGTTGGCCAGCTGCTCCGCAACATCGAGATGGTCAAGTCGCATCTCAATCCCGACCTGCACGTGTCGACGGTGCTGCTGACCATGTACGACGGCCGGACCAAGCTGGCCGACCAGGTCGCCGAGGAGGTGCGGAACCACTTCGGGGAGGCGGTGCTGCGGTCGGTGATCCCCCGCAGCGTGAAGGTCTCCGAGGCTCCCGGCTACGGGATGACCGTTCTCGACTACGATCCCGGATCACGCGGCGCCATGAGCTATCTCGACGCCGGACGTGAACTTGCCGCCCGTACCGCATCGATCACATCGCAGGAGAACTAGTGGCACAGAGAAGCAAGGGCGGTCTCGGTCGCGGGCTCGCGTCGCTCATCCCGCCCGGCCCCGACGCGGGTCCGCGTCTCGGCAACGCCGCAGCCGACATCATCATCGGCAACGGAACCGCCCCGGCGGCGGCGACCGCGGACGGCGGCCCCCTCCCCTCCCCCACCGAGGCGGCACCCGCCGACGGCGCAGGGAAGGCCACCAGATCGGGTCGGCCGCAGGCCAAGGCGTCCGGCAAGACGCAGGCGAAGACCACCGGCAAGACCGCTGCGACGGCCAAGACCCCGGAGCTGGCCCCGGTGGACGGCGCCGTCTACCGGGAGATCCCGGCGGCACAGATCCAGCCCAACCCGAAGCAGCCGCGGTCGGTGTTCGACGAGGAGGCGCTCGCCGAGCTGGTGCATTCCATCCGCGAGTTCGGTCTGATGCAGCCGATCGTCGTGCGGGCGACCGGGCCGGACACCTATCAGCTGGTGATGGGTGAACGGCGGTGGCGGGCCAGTCAGGCCGCCGGGCTCGAGTCGATCCCCGCCATCGTGCGCGAGACGGGCGACGGCGACATGCTGCGGGACGCCCTGCTCGAGAACATTCACCGGGTGCAGCTGAATCCGCTCGAGGAGGCGGCGGCGTACCAGCAGTTGCTCGAGGAGTTCGAGGTCACCCACGAGGAGCTGGCTGCCCGTATCGGGCGCTCTCGCCCCGTGGTGACCAACATGATCCGGCTGCTCAAGCTGCCGATTCCGGTGCAGCGCCGGGTCGCCGCGGGGGTGCTGTCCGCGGGGCATGCCAGGGCGCTGCTGTCGCTGGAGGCGGGCGCCGAGGCGCAGGACTTGCTCGCCGCCCGGATCGTGGCGGAGGGCCTGTCCGTCCGCGCCACCGAGGAGGCGGTGACGCTCGCGAACCGGGATGGTGGGGAATTGCCGACTCCCCCGGTCAAGCGCAAGCCGATCCAGATGCCGGGTCTGCAGGACGTCGCGGACCGACTGTCCGGCGCCTTCGACACCCGCGTTACCGTCAGTCTCGGGAAGCGGAAGGGCAAGATCGTCGTCGAGTTCGGCTCGGTGGACGATCTGCAGCGGATCGTGGAGATGATGGAGACCTCCGGCGCGGAATAGTGCCGTCAGGGGGACCCCGGTGTGAAACGTCACCGTGACGTTTCACACCGGGGTTTCCTCTACCTGTCCCGCCGGACGCACTGAAATGCAGTGCCCCCCAACGTCATCCGATGCGCCTCCGGTCGGGAACGGCCAGGACGATCGGGATCGCCTATCCTGGATGTGGTGATGACCCGCGGTCGCCGACCCCGGGTCCGAGACGTGACGTCGTGGAGGCGAGAGACAGGGTGTCGATGCGCATCAGTCCGCTCACCCTCGACGGCTTCGATCGGCTTCCCCGGCACTCCCGCCGCTGCATCTTCTGGGAGATGGACCCGGACGCGCTGCGCAACTCCCGCGTGTACGCGGACCCCGAGTTCGAGAAGGAAGCCTGGCTGTCGATGGTCATGCTCGAGTGGGGCTCCTGCGGGCAGGTCGCGACCCTCGAGGGGCGGCCCGCCGGGTGTGCGCTCTACTCGCCGCCGGGCAACGTGCCCCGATCCACCCTGTTCCCCACCTCCCCGGTGAGCCCGGACGCGGTCCTGCTGACCACGATGCGGCTCGAACCGGCCGCCGAGCTGGACGGGGTGGGGCCGAGCCTGATTCAGGCCGTCGTGAGCGATCTGGTGCGGCGCGGCGTGCGTGCGCTGGAGGCGTTTGGCATCGTCCGTGGACCCGACGACGACCGGACGCCGGGCAGCACTCACCAGTGCGGGCCGACCGAGTGCATGATCGACGCCGGGTTCCTCGCCGACATGGGCTTCGAGGTGGTCGCGGCGCACCACCGCTATCCGCGGATGCGTCTCGAACTGGACCGCGATCACGGCTGGAAGGCCGACGTCGAGTCCGCCCTGGAACGGCTGCTGATGTCCGCAGCGGTGACCACCGCCGACAGCGGCGCGCGGTCCACCATCGGTGTCTGACCCGCACCGCCGCCCCGCTCGCCGGGCAACGGAACCGGACCGTCAGGCCCGTTCGGCCTTCGCGAGCTCCTCGGCGAGCAGTTCCTTGAAGGTGTAGGTGCCGGTCGGCTGATCGTCCTGACCCAGCAGGTACAGGCGCTTGACCGCGATCAGGATGGCCTCGGCGATGATGTCGCGATTCCGCGGATTGATCAAGGTTTTGACGTCGGAATCGTTTGTGAGATAACCGATGTCGATCTGAACGGTCGGCATCGTGGTGAGGCGCAACAGGTCCCAGGATCGACCGTGCGATCGGCAATCCTGAAGTGGTGCGCGCGCAACGATTTCACGCTGAATGAAGTTGGCGAGGACCTGCCCGATCCGGGAGGTGGCGCCGTGTGAGTTGCCGAAGTGGAAGCTGGCGACCCCGTTCGCGTTGCGGCTCGGGCTGCTCGCACAGCGCAGCGAGATCATCAGGTCCGCGTCGAACGAGTTGGAGGTTGCCGCGCGCTCCGCGGTCGACGGGTTGCTGCTCGCCGGGTGCGACAGGAACGTCTCCATGCCGGTGGCGGCCATCCGCCCCTCGAGCCGGCTCGCAACGTCCCACAGGATCTCGGCCTCGGTGATCGGGCCGTTCGGCGTCGCCAGCACCATGCCGGTCGTTGCGCCGCCGAGATCGGGGTCGATCACGATCCGCTTGCCGCTCAGCTGCGGTCCGGACCGTCGGACCGACTCCTCCTCGGTGATCGCGTGCGGCGAACCCCCGGTGACCCGGGTGCCGAGCAGATCGAGCGAGCGCAGCGTCTGCGGTCCGCAGATGCCGTCGGACGCGATGCCGATCTCCCGCTGGAACGAGGACAACCCCTCGTGCGTCTTCGGGCCGAAGTAGCCGTCCACCCGGCTGGAGTAGAAACCGAGGTCCTGCAGCCGGGTCTGCAGCGCGGCGACGTCGTCGCCGTACTGCGGCGCGGACAGCTGGTACGCGAGGGTGCGCGCGCCGAGCCGGTACGAGGCCTCCCGCAGCGCCCGGTACGTCGCGGTGCCGACGACGCCGTCGACGAGCAGGCCGCGCTGCTGCTGGAACGCGCGTACCGCGCTATCGAGGTGATGGTCGAACACGGCGTCGGGGGCCACCCACTGCGAGCCGTTCACCGGCTCACGGGAGGTCAGCGACACGCCGCCGCGGAGATATCCGAGGGCGGACAGGGTGCCTCGAATCTCGGCAACGGCGGGACCGTGATCGCCGTGACGGAGTCGATGCATACGTGGGAACCCTTCCTCGTCCTGACGGCAATACCCAGTGGGTGATTCTCGCAGAAGCCCCCGGGATATCGGGAATCCCGGGGGCTGTTGCGATCGCTACAGTACGTCGGAAAGGTCCTTGAGCAGTGCAGCCTTGCCCTTCGCGCCGACGATTTGCTTCACCGGCTTGCCGCCCTGGAACAGGATCATCGTCGGAATCGACATGACCTGGAAGTCCCGCGCAGCGGACGGGTTGGCGTCGATGTCGAGCTTCGCGACGGTCAGCTTCTCGGCGTGTTCCCCGGCGATCTCCTCGAGCACGGGTGCGACCATCTTGCACGGTCCGCACCAGGTCGCCCAGAAGTCGACCAGAACGGGCTTCTCGGAGTCGAGCACGTCCTGCTGGAACGAGTCGTCGGTGATGGTGATGGTGTTCGCCATGGTGTCTCCTCGGGGACGGGTGGGTGGTGTGGCCAGGTCAGGCGTCGACGGCGACGGGGCGACCGGCCACGTCGACGGTGTTGCCGGTGATGTCGCCGCGTTCGGCGAGCCACCGCTCGGCATCGATCGCGGCGGAGGCGCCGGTGCCCGCCGCGGTGATCGCCTGCCGGTAGGTGTGGTCGACGAGGTCACCGGCGGCGAACACGCCCTCCACCGCGGTGTGCGTGGTCGGGGACTGCACCCGCACGTACCCCTCGTCGTCGATGTCGACCTGACCCGCGACGAGTTCGCTGCGCGGATCGTGACCGATCGCGACGAACATGCCGGTCACCGGCAGCGTCGACTGCTCACCGGTGACGGTGTCGCGGAGCACCAGACCGGTGACACTGCTCTCGCCGAGCACCTCGACGGGCTCGGCGTTCGTGACGATCCGGATCTTCTCGTTGGCCTTCGCGCGCTCGAGCATGATCCGGGACGCGCGGAACTCCTCGCGGCGGTGCACCAGGGTGACCGAACGGGCGAACCGGGTCAGGAAGGTGGCCTCCTCCATCGCGGAGTCGCCACCGCCGATCACCGCGATGTCCTGGTCCTTGAAGAAGAAGCCGTCGCAGGTGGCGCAGGCCGACACGCCGCGGCCCAGCAGCGTCTCCTCGCCGGGAATGCCGAGGTAGCGGGCGGCCGCGCCCATCGCGAGCACCACCGCGTGCGCGTAGTAGGTCTCGCCGTTCGCGACGACCTTCTTCACCGGACCGGTCACGTCGAGCTCCTCGACGTCCTCGGTGCGGATGTCGGCGCCGAACCGCTTCGCCTGCTCACGCATCTCGTCCATCAGGTCGGGGCCCATGATGCCCTCCCGGAACCCGGGGAAGTTCTCCACCTCGGTGGTGGTCATCAGGGCGCCGCCGAACTGGGTGCCCTCGAACAGCAGCGGCTGGAGTTCGGCGCGGGAGGCGTAGACGGCTGCGGTGTATCCGGCGGGTCCGGAACCGACGATGATCAGGTCACGAACCGAGGTCGGGGTAGTCATGCGGGCCTTCCAGGTAGTGGACGTCGTCTGGCTCAACACCAGATTATGGGGTGATGTTCCCCGGTACGGCCCGTCCGGCGATGAACGCCACATAGGGCTCGACGAGGGCGGCGGCCCGCGACTGCACGCCGGTGGCGTCGCTGCCCGCCTCGATCTGGCGGGTCGCGGCGTGCACGATCGCGTTCACCAGGTCCGCGGTCTCGGCCGCATCGGGGACTCCAAGCTCGGCCAGCGCGGTCACCAACGGCGCGGCAAGGCGGGCGTGCATTTCCGCCCCGGCCGCGCCGACCTTCTCGCTCGGGGCGATCGACGAGATCGCGGAGGCGATCGCATGCTCCCCCTCGGCGACCAGGTCGAGGTTGACCCGGACGTACGCGAGCACCCGCCGGTCCGCCGACCCGGCCGCCGCCATCTCCCGTTCGACTCGGGTGGACCAGCGCGGAAAGGAGTCCTCGATCAGCGCGTCGAGGAGGTGCTGGCGGGACTTGAAGTACTGGTACATGCTCGATCGGGCCAGTCCGGCGCGGGCGGCGACCTCCGCGAACCCGGGGATCTCCGGGGTGCCTTCGGCGAGCACCTCGCGAGCGGCGTCGAGAAGGGCCCGCTGCTGGGCGGCCCGGTGCTCGGCGACGGTCGGTGCAGTGATACGCGGCAACGCCGTCCCTCCCGGTGGGCCGGTCCGGGTCGTCCGGACGGTGGTGGTGCGCCCCCGATTCGCGTCGTGACCGGGCCGCAGTGGTCGAGGACATCGTAGTCGGGTGCCCCGGCACCGATGGCCGGCGCCCGATGTCGAGGCAGGGACGGGTGACCCGGCACGCCGCGGCGGGTCGTGTCCGGTGGTCGGACCGGCCCCGGTGGTCGACAATGACGGGCAATGAATGCCACCGCTTCGGGCCGACCCCGTGACCCCCGCATTGACACACAGGTGCTCACAGCGACGCGAGAGCTGTTGCTGGAGTTGGGTTTCGACGGCCTCAGTGTCCGTGCCATCGCGGTTCGCGCCGGCGTGAGCCGTGCCGCGATCGCCCGCCGCTGGGACTCGAAGGCCCAGTTGGTGCTCGACGCAGTGCTCGGCGTGACCCCGGACCTGACGCCCTTCGACGGCGCCGACCGGGAGGGCTGGATCCGCTGGGTGGTCACCGGCAGCTCCGAACTGTTCCGGCGGCCGGAGGTGCGGGCCGCGGTGCCCGGACTGCTGGCCACCCTCCGCGACCACGACGACCTGCGCGCCGCGCTGTGGCGCAACTTCGCTGGCCCGGCGACCGCGCTGCTCCCCGGACCCACTCCCGGCGCCGGAACCGACCCGGACACCGCGCGCGCCCTCATCGCGCTGGGCGCAGGCGCGGCGATGTTCCTGTCGCTGATCGCGCCGAGCGAGGACACCGAGGGCGTGCGCGGCGCGATCCTGTCGATCCTGCTGCCCGGTGCGGGCGCCGACGCTCCCCGGTGTCGGTCAACCGATGTCGGTTCGGGCCAGGGTCTCGGGATTGGATGCGCTGCAACCGGACCCGACGACGAGGGCGGTGATCTGCGGGGGGCGGGGTCCGGCGACGAGGAGGAGTACACCGGCGGCGCCACGCAGCCGGACCGGACCCGACCCGAGTAGCGGGGTCGCCGGGTCAATTCCGTTGGCCCGCAGGCAATCCGATCTGCGGATCGGGTCGGTCAGGCTGCCGTTCTCGGTCCGACCGAGGACGGCGAGCGCGGCGTCGGGCCGCAGTTCGTCGCCGAGCTGGATGGCCGCCGGGTCGGCGAGCACCGTCTCCTCGGGTGCGGAGGACGGCCCGTCGTCGCCGAGGCGCGTGATGCCGATCGCGCCGAGCGCGAACACCACGAGGGCGGCGGCAGCGGCGGCCGCGATCCGGACGGGATCGCGTCGTCGGGAGGACACCGCAGGGATCGGCGACCGGTCTTCGTCGGTGGCGGTGAGCCCGAGCGCGGCGTGCAGGCGGTCGATCACCTCGGGTGGCGCGGGCGGCGCCGGCGCCGGATCCGTCCGCAGCGCGCCGAGTTCGGTCCGGACGCGGTCCAGTGCGGCGAGGGTGGCGATGGCGTCGGGGTCGTTCATTGCGGCGGTCCGGATCCGGTCCGCCTCGTCGTCGGATAGCACGTCACCGTGCAGATCGGCGAGCTGTTCGGGAGTGAGCGGGGGGCGACGCGCGTCCTCACCCTCGGCGACCATGACACCTCCTTCTTGCGATCGTGAACTGCGGATCCCAGCGGCGGCGCAGGTTCGCACCGCGCGTCACTGGATTAGACTCCGGGCGAGCCGATTTGGTTCCGCTCCGGCCGAATGTATTTCAACTGTTGCGCCAGTTTGTTCCGTGCCCGCGAGCACCTGCTCTTCACGGTGCCCTCCGGCACCCCGAGCAGCGCGGCGGCGTCCGCGACCGAGTAGCCCTCGAGGTCGACGGCGACGACAGCGGCGCGCTGCTCGGGCGGGAGGGTATCGAGGGCCTCCCCGATCGTCAGCGTCGTCTCCCGGTCCGCCATCGGGTCGCGGGGTTCCGCGGGTTCGGACCCGTCTCCCTCGGTCAGCGGCACCGTCGGGCGGGCCCGATTGCGCCGGATCCGGTCGAGGCAGGCGTTGACCACGATCTTGTGTAGCCAGCTGCGGACGGCGGCATCCTCACGGAACGTCGCGGCCGTCCGGTGCGCCGACAGCAGCGCCTCCTGCAACGCGTCCTCGGCGTCCTGGATGCTGTAGCTGGTCCGGCGTGCCGTCTGCCACAAGTGGTCCTGGTGTCTACTCAATAACTCAGCAAATGCACGCGGCTCCCCAGCCGCGTGCGCCGCCAGCAGCTGGGCATCGGACATGCCCGCCGCGGCGATCCCCCTGTTGATTCGCACGCGCGATGTTAACCGACCAGGAGGTCTCCAGTCACCCCTTTGCGGGCGAAGTGTCTAACGAGTGGAGCTGAGTCCGATCTCCGCGATCGCGCTCTGGTTCTTCCCACCGTCCGTGCCGAGCTTGGTGATCCACACCAGCACCCGGCCGGTGCTGCCGTCCATCGTCACCGGAATGGTCGTCACCCCGCTGGTGAGCGTCCCCCGCCCGACCACCTGGGTCTGGTCGAGCGTCGGCCGATCGCTGGGCGCGGTCCGGATCTCGACCTGGGTCCCGACGCTCGGCGACGTGATCGTGACCTCGTTCAGCCGGGACGGCTCGTCGAGCGCGACGAGCAGACCGACCCCGTTCTTGAAGCTGGGGAACTGGTCGAAGTACGCGTCGGTGGTCCACTCGGTCGCCGGGTCGCCGTCCACCGCCAGTCCCGCCGACGTCGGATTGTCGGCCGACCCCTGTGGGGAGAACACCGTCGCGCCCGCCGGGACCACCGGCAGCGGTGCCGCCGGAGCAGGCGCGGGCACGGCGGGTGCCTCCGTCGCTGGCGCCTCCGCACCCGTGGTGAGACCGATGTTCTGCTCGGTGAGCGGCTCGTCGGAGCTGCCGCCTGCCAACAGGTTCGTCAGCCACCAGACGGCGAGCGCCACCACGATCACGGTGAGCACACCGAGGGTGGACAGCGCGATCATCATCCGGTTGCCGCGCGCCTTCGCGACCTCGGCGGTCTCCTCCTCGGACAGCGCGTGCCCGCTCGTCCCCGCTGGGCGCTGCCCGAGCCGCAGCGCGGGCATCATGTCGGTCTGCTGATCGACCACGGACGCCTGGTCCAGCACGTGCTGGACGGTCGCGGCGGTGCGGATGCCGCCGTCGGTCTCCATCGCGCGCACCGCGACCGCGGAAATCTCGAACGGCACCTCCGACCGCACCGCGCGCGGCTCCACCGGCTGCCCGTCACCGCCCCGATCGGCGAGCTTCATGCCACCGACGGTGTTGGCGGGCCGCGCGTCGGGCGCGGCGGGCGGGGTGCCCGACTCGGGGGCCGGGGCCGGCTCGCCGAGCGGCCAGCGCGCCGTGATCAGCGCGTACAGCATGGCGCCGAGCCCGCGCACGTCGGACGGGGCGTCCGCGTCGGAGAGGGTTGCGGGGAAGGCGAGGACCGCGTTCCCGTCGACCGAGATCCGCACCCGGTCCGGGTGGTCGATGGACAGCGCGCCCCCGCCGCGGTGCGCGGCCTCGGCCGCGGCGGCCAGCGCCCGAATGGCGCGGGCGGCGCCGATCGGGGACGGCGTCGTGTCGGCCATCTCGCGCAGCGACCGGCCCGGGGTCCATTCGGCGACGACGATGCCGCCGGAGCTGCCGCGGACCACGTCGAGGACCCGGGCCAGGCCGGGCGAGTTGATCCGGCCCAGGCGCAGGGTGCGGGAGAGCACGGCCTGCGGGCCCTCGGTGTCGGACAGGTCCGCGGAGGCGCGCTGCTCCGCGTCAACGAAGGTCAACGCGACCTCACGGTCGAGCTTGGTGTCGTGCGCCTGCCAGAACTTCAGGCCGCGGGCGCCGCCGTGCGGGGCGAGCAGGCGGTATCGGCCGCCAGCGACCGATGCACCGGCGATCAGCTGCGGGCCGCGGGGGGCCCGGCGGCGGGGCGCCCCGGTGCCGTCACCGATCCGGATCGGGGGCAGCTGCGGCGACCCGATCGGGATGACGCCGGTGTCGACCGTGAGGTCCCGCTCGGGGCGGACGATCCGGCCGTCGGCGGTGCGCTTGTCCGCCGGGCGCTTCGGTGCCTCGGCCGCAGGCTGCGGGCCCGGGCGGGTGCTGTCGGCGGGACGGCTGGACTCCGAGTCGGATGCGCGAGGTGTCGGCGTGGACGCCTCCACCGTGGAACTGCCGGACTGGCCGCCGGCAACACTTTCGTCGCTCACCCTCGCTCCTTCGTGCAGCTCGTCGGAATCACCCGTGGTCGGCGCCCCGGTACGTCGGGCACCAGGGTACGGGAGTTGTGTGCCGCCGCCGCGTTCTACCAGAGGACCCCCGATCACGGGGAGCAGTTCGGTGTCGGCCTCGTAGATCGACACCGAGTCCAGGGTCGCCCTCCGTGGCGCCGCGGCGGGGGTGGTCTGCTGCGCCGGCGGCTCGGTGTCCGCCTGGCCCGAGCCCCGACGGAGGACCCGGTTCACCAGCCGGGTCACCGCGACCGTCCCCGCGACAACCTCGGGGACGCCGGCGAACCGCAGCAGCGTGAACGTGACCCCGAGCATCAGGATCGCGCAGGCCCCGACCTGGATGAACGCGCCGGGCCCGCCGAACCGGTCCCCGAGTCGGTCGAGGCCGAGGACCTCCTCGGCGGCGAGCATCGCGATCCCGCCCGCCATCGAGGCGACGACCACCAGCACCACGGTCTTGCCGACGTTCGCCATCCGCAGCGACCCGAGGCTGCGGCGCAGCAGGACGGCGCCGATCACCGCGCCCGCGGTGAACCCGAGTCCGTTCGCGACGCCGAGCAGGCTGACGACCTGCTGGTCGTCGGTCGCGATGCTGGGCGCGAGCAGGGACAGCACGACCTTCACCCCGGTGATACCCAGGATGATCCAGGTCGGGGTCCAGGCCTGCTCGCGGGCGTAGAACACCCGCAGATGGATCAGCACCAACGCGTACGGGATCAGGGTGAACGCCGACCAGCTGACGGCGTGGCCGAGGCGTTCGGCGTCGTCGGCGCCGAAATTGCCGTAGCCGAACAGCGCGTGGCCCACCTGTGGGCCCGCGAAGGTCAGGAAGGCGACCATCGGGACCAGCGCCACCATCGTCAGCCGGGTCGCCACCGACAGGTCGTCGACGACGGCGGGGATGTCCTCGTCGGCAGCGTTGCGACTCAGCCGCGGCATGATCGCGGTGAGCACGGTGACGCCAAGGATGCCGTACGGCAGCTGCAGCAGGATCCACGCCTGCTGGTAGATGACCGGGCCTGCGGCGTCGACGTCGGCGGCGACCCGGGTGCCGATCATCAGGCCGATCTGGCTGATCAGCACGTACAGCACGATCGCAACGCCCATGCCGGCGAACATCTTCAGCCGGTTGTCGATCCCCCAGAGGGGGCGCAGGCTGATGCCCTGCCTGCGAATCGCGGGCAGCAGCGTCAGCACCTGCACCACGACGCCGAGGGTGAAGCCGAGACCGAGGACCAGGAGCCGGACGGTGGTCACCTCGTCGCCGCCGGGCAGCAGCCAGTACACCGCGAGGACGACCAGCACGGTCACGTTGTTCAGCACCGGAGCCCAGGCACCCGGCTTGAACACCTGCCTGGTGTTGAGGATCGCGGTGAGCAGCGCGGACAGGCCGTAGAACAGGATCGCCGGGAGCAGCAGGTACGCGAAATGGGTGGCGAGCTGCTCGTCGACCTTGCCGTGCTCGGGCAGGAACAGCCGGGTTAGCAGCGGCGCCGCGAGCACCGCGGCGACGGTCACCGTGCCGAGCGTCGCGACGGACAGCGTGAACAGCCTGCGGACGAACGCCGCGCCGTGGTCGTCGTCCTCCTTCTCCGCCCGCACCAGCACCGGCACCACGATCGCGGTCAGCACCGCGCCGAGCACCAGCTCGGAGATCATGTTCGGCATTGTGAACGCGACCGTGAACGAGCTGGCCGCGGCGGCGCCGAGGGTGGTGAGCAGCAGCACCTGCTTGAGGAAGCCGGTGATCCGGCTGACGAGCGTCGCGATCGCGATGGACCCGGTCGACGCGATCAGCCCGGAGTTCGAGTTGTCCGGCCCGTCCTGGTCGTCGGGGGCGTCGGGGTCCGCGATCGGTTGGGGCGCGGTCGCGACCGCACCGGCCGGGCGGGGTGCGGCGGGCGCAGCGACCTGCGGCGCGGGCTCGACCCGCCGCGGCTCCGCCCGCGTCGGCTGCGGGACGCCGGCGCCGGCGGGCGGCGCGGGCCGCTGCGGGGGGGCCTGCTGCGGAGGCGGCTGCTGGGGATACGGCTGCGGCGGATACGGCCGGGGCTGGTGGGGCTGGTTGGGCTGCTGGGGCCGGGGCGGATACGGCCGGGCCTGCTGCGGCGGGTGGGGCCGCGGCACGGGCCCGGTGGGTGGTTGGCGCCGCGGATCCGGCGGCGGGCCGGCCGGGTGCCGCTCCCACGGGGCGACCCCGGATGGACCTGCCTCGCGGGCGGGCCGCGCCGGGTGGGGATGCTGGTCGCGTCCGGGTTCGGCCGGTTGCCGCGCCTGCTCCGGGCCGCCGCCCGGTGGTCGTCGCGTGCTACCCGTCATGGCCCCTCGTACCCTTCGTCCGCCGGGTCCGGCTGACCCCGGAATCGGTGCCAGAGCCGCCGTCCGGCAAGCAACAACAGTAGTGCGCCCGCGCAGCCGGTGATGATCGCCAACAACTTGCCGTACGAGTTCGACCGGACCGACACCGACGTCGGCTCGCCGAGCTCGCGTCCGGTCACGGTGGTCAGCGCGACGTCGACCACCATCTTGCCGGTCTCGGTCACCTGCGCCGGAACCTGCAGGGCGCGGCTGCCGCGCGCGGGCAGCTGCTGATCGCCGATATCGGTGATCGTCATGCCGTCCGGGGCCGACAGCCGCAGCCGGACGGTGATTCCCACCGGCAGGTCGTTGCGGGCGACGAACAGCAGCGGACTCTGCTCCGACGCGAGGGTGTACGCGCCGCCCGGCGCCAGCACCGTCACCGATCCGTACACCCGGTCCAGGGCCGACCGCACCTGCGCGACGCGTTGCTCCGCGGTCGCCGTCGCGATGCTCCGGTCGCTGTCGCGGCGACCCGAGGTGCTCATCGCCCGCAGCAGGTCCGCCTCGAGCGGTCCGGTGAACCCGTCCGGGGTCAACGTCGACTGCGGGTCATAGACCAGCGTCTCGGTCAGCGCGTCGATCTCGGGCGCGGACGCCGCCGCGGCGTCGGCGACCGTGGCGGGCGCCCCATCCTTGACCGCCTGGTCCGGGTAGGTCAGGCGCAGCGGCGGCGGCGACGCGGGATGGTCGAGGATCTCCGGCACCGAACGGGGCACCGCCAACCCGGACCGCAGCATCGTCGACGTGACGGACAGCACCGCGCGGGCCTCGTCGCCGTCGGGTGTCCACTGCTGCGGCGGCACCAGCAGCAGCGATCGCGGTGCCGCGTCGGCCATCCGGGCGCCGGTGCTCCGCGCGGTGAGCGCCTCCCAGGTCATCGCGCCGATGGCGTCCTGCAGGCGGGCGGTGCGGGAATCCTCGGTCAGGTCGTAGCGTGCGGCGTCGGGGGTGAACGTCGGGGTCTGCGGGGTCGCACCGACCGCGGCGAGGGCGGTCGCGGCGGACACGTCGAACAGCGCCGCGTACAGCGGGTCGCCGTTGTTGCCGCCGTCGAGGGGCACCTTGGGTTGCCCGGTCGCATCCGGGACGGTGTTCGCCGCGAGCAGCGCCGTCGGCCCGAGGCCGGACAGTTCCGCCGCGGCCGCCGGGTCGAGGACGCCGGAGTCCGGCCAGGTCAGGCCGCGGACGGAGGTCACCCCGAGGAGGCCGTCGACGAGGTCGGCAGGCCGGGAGAGTGCGCGCGCGGTGAGCGTCGCATCGCCGACCCGGTGCAGCGCGGTCAGGTCGGTCTGCGCGTACGGCAGCGCGGTCACGCACATCCGGGACGCCAACTGCCGGAGCGTGCCCAGCCATTCGGTCGCCGCGGCCTGCCCGGTGCCCTCGCGGGCCGGGCCGGTCGGGTCCGCCGGATCGTCGACGACGAGATAGCCGCGGGACATCGCGTCGACCGTGACCAGCAGATCCGGGTCGACCGCCAGGCACATGCTCTGCCGCAGCCGCTGATCCCGGTCCAGGTCGTCGCCGGTCGCGAAGTCGGCGGCCGCGACGAGCTGCTCGAGCCTGCCGCCCTGGGCCAGCGACGCGGCCAATTCGTCGTCCACCAGTCGCGGCTTCTCGTCCGCGGACCCGGTGATCCCGGCCGCCAGCCGGGGTCGGTCCGCGAGCGGCCACATCAACGTCACCGCGACCGGGTCCGACGTCGACGGCGGCACCGGCCCCGCGTCCGAGTCGGACACCGTCGGGTCGCGCGGCACCCCGAGGACCGGCAGCAGGAAGCGGGCGTCGTCGAGGCGGGCGGTGCCGCCGTACTCGGGGGTGCCGTTGACGTTCACCAGCAGCGGATACACGCCGGGTTCGTCGATGTTCAGCGATGCTGACTCGGTGGACCGCAGCGGCAGCGCGACGGTGAAACCGGCGGACTGCCCGACGTCGAGCCGGTCCCGGATCCGGGTGAACGGCCCGACGGTGTCGAAGTCGTCCTGTCCCGCGGTGAGCACCGTGCGCAGGGCGGTGGGCGTCGCCACCATCGGGCCGCGTTGCAGCCGCATCTGAAGATCGGAGACGGCGCGGTCGCCGACGTTCCTGACGGTGCCGGTCACCGTCACGGTCGGCACGCTGGACGTGGTCACCGTGCCCGGGGTGACGGAGTCGACCGACAGCGACACGAACTGCTGCGACTGGTCGGCGCGTTGAGTGTGGTCCGCTGCGGTGCCGGCCGGGGCCGCGCCCGCGAGGGCGGGGTGCCCGAGCGGGGCGGCGAGAGCCAGTGCTGTCAGGGTGGTCGCGGCAAGCCGTCGTAGAGCCGTCCTCATCCGTTCTCTCGGGTCCTGTCACCGTCGGGGGTCCGCCGGATGTCCTGCCCGGAGGTCATCCGGTCGATCAGTTCGCCCGCGACCTCCGCGAGACGACGCTCGTCGGCGTACGCGAGCCGCGAGCCGAGCTCCGTCAACGGCACCCACGCCACCTCGGTCACCTCGACGTCCTCGTCGGACAGTTCCCCGCCCTGGAACCGCAGCAGGTAGTGGTGCACGGTCTTGTGGACACGCCTGCCCTCGGTGACGAACCAGTAGTCGATGCTGCCGAGCGATGCGAGGACGCTGCCGCGGATGCCGGTCTCCTCCGCCACCTCCCGGATCGCGGTCTGCTCCGCCGTCTCCCCCGCCTCGATGTGCCCCTTCGGCAGCGACCACAGCAGCCGGCCGCGGCGGTCGGTGCGACCGATCAGCGCCGCGCACTGCAGCTCACGGGGACCGTCGAGGCCGTCGACGACGAGCCCACCTGCGGAGGTCTCCCGCACCGTCCGCATCCGCGCGTTGGTGCGGTCGCCGTGCCCACCGCGACGCCGCGGGTTGCGGCGGCTGCGGTTCGCGCGTTCGGCTGGAGACACCCAATCGATACTAGTTGTCACCCGACAGTGGTCCCGAATCCCACACCGCGCGGGCGGCGGCGGCATTCGCCGTCCACGGTCGGCGGGCTCCGAAGGCGGCGCCGCGGGTCGGTAAGCTGCACAGTCGTGGTTTCCCCGACTCCCGACGCCGACCGACGCGCACGCCTGCTCGCCTCCGCGACCGTGACCCTGCGCGGCCTCTCGGACGTGCTCACCCCCCTCGGCGCCCGGTTCGCCGCCGCCGGGCACGAGCTGTACCTGGTCGGCGGCAGCGTGCGGGACGCGGTCCTCGGCAGGCTCGGCACCGATCTCGACTTCACCACCGACGCCCGCCCCGAGCAGGTGCAGGCCCTGCTCAAGGGCTGGGCCGACAACCAGTGGGACACCGGCATCGCGTTCGGGACGGTCAGCGCGGCCAAGGGCGACCAGCAGATCGAGATCACCACCTACCGCACCGACGCCTACGACGGCGTCACCCGGAACCCCGAGGTGGTGTACGGCACCAGCCTCGGGGAGGACCTGGTGCGCCGCGACTTCACCGTCAACGCGATGGCCGTGCGGATCGGCGCCGACGGCGAGCAGGAGTTCGTCGACCCGCTGCACGGGATGGACGCGCTGCTCGCCGGCCTGCTGGACACCCCCGCGGCGCCGGAGGTCTCGTTCAACGACGACCCGCTGCGGATGCTGCGGGCCGCCCGGTTCGTCTCCCAGCTCGGATTCACCCTCGCCCCCCGGGTGCACGACGCGATCGTGGCGATGGCCGGGCAGATCGACCGGATCACCGCCGAGCGGGTCCGCGCCGAACTCGACAAGCTGATCCTCGGCGAGTATCCGGGCGACGGCATCGAGGTGATGTGCACGACCGGGCTCGCGGCGCGGGTGCTGCCGGAGATCCCGGCACTGACCCTGGAGATCGACGAGCACCACCAGCACAAGGACGTCTACCAGCATTCGCTGACCGTGCTGCAGCAGGCGATCGACCTCGAGGACGGCGACCCGGACCTGGTGCTGCGCTGGGCGGCGATCCTGCACGACATCGGCAAGCCGGACACCAAGCGCAACGAGGCGGGCGGCGGCGTCAGCTTCCACCACCACGAGGTGGTCGGCGCGAAGATGGTCCGCAAGCGGATGCGGGCGCTGAAGTATTCCAAGCAGATGATCGAGGACGTGTCCCGGCTGGTGTTCCTGCACCTGCGGTTCCACGGCTACGGGGACGGTCAGTGGACCGACTCGGCGGTCCGCCGCTACGTCACCGACGCCGGCGACCTGCTGCCGCAGCTGAACAAGCTGGTCCGCGCCGACTGCACCACCCGCAACAAGCGGCGGGCCGCGCGGCTGCGCGCCAACTACGACGACCTCGAGGGCCGGATCGCCCGGCTCGCCGAGCAGGAGGACCTGGCGCGGGTGCGCCCCGACCTCGACGGCAACGCGATCATGACCCTGCTCGGCCTGAAGCCGGGTCGCGAGGTCGGCGAGGCGTGGACGTTCCTCAAGGAGTTGCGCCTGGACCGCGGCCCCCTGTCCCGCGAGGAGGCCGAGGCCGAGCTGCTGAAGTGGTGGAGTATGCGCTGACGCGCCCGTGCAGAGAGGCGGCTCCGCTGCGCTTCGCGCCCGTGCGTGACTTTTACCCCAGTAGGGGTGAAAATCACGCACAGTTCCACTATTTCAGTGTCGCGCGCATGAGGTAGACGTTGTAGCTGTCCCACTCGGACATCGTGAAGTACAGGTCGTGTTCGGTGGACCACGGGTGGATAAACCCGCCGTAGAGGGCCGGATAGTCGGCGGACCGGACGACGGGGACGCCCTCGGTCCAGCTGCCCTGCGGGCTGGACGCCTGGCGTAGCACGATCGCCCCGGCGAGGGTGTCGAGGTAGCTCATCTGCCACAGGTCGCGGGTCTCGTCGTACCGCACCGACAGCTCGGCCGCGGTGTCGTGCAGGATCGGCGTCGGCCACGCCTCCCCGACCGGCGTCCACTGCCCGTCCACCCAGTACTGGTACGCGGTCTTGTTGAGCACCTGGGCCTTCGGGACGCGCGCGACGGCGACCGTGCCCATCCGCCCGTTCGGGGTGCCGAATAGGTAGACGTGCTCACCGGCCGGGACCATGCTCGCGACCTGGAAATTGTTGAGGCCGAAGATGTTTTCCCACCTGGCGTGCGGGTCCTTGGACCAGGTCTGGCCGTCGTCGTCCGAGTAGGCGATGCCGCCGTAGTTCGTGTACCACATCCCGGGAACCACGCTCCACCGTCGCACCGACATGTAGCTCATGTACTGCCGATCCCCCAACGCGAAACCGGAGGTGGGGATCGTGGTGGTCTCCCAATTCTTGATCTTCCTGCTGCCGAGCACCTCGGCGGCATGACAGCGGCTGTCCTGCACCATTGAGTCGATCGTTAGCCCGTCGGCAAGGTTCCGATCGGTGCTGTGCCCCAACACATTCGAGCGCCAGTCGGTGCCGTTCGCGCCGGGCGGCGCCCAGTCCTTGCCGAAGGTGTCTCCGAATACGATCGCCACCTCCCCCGGCTTGGATTCCCACATGATGCCGAGATCGGTGCCGTTCACCTGCCACCGCTTGTCGGTGCGGTTGATCGAGCCGGGCCCGGTCAGCTGCGCGACCAGGGAGGTGGAGTCGACGGTCGCTGCGGCGGGAGCCGGTGCCACCGGTGCCGGTTCGACCGGCGGCGACTGCGGATCGGGAGCGGGTGGAAGCGGTTGTGCCGGAACGGGAATCGGGATCGGAATGGGCTCCGGGTCGGGGCGGATCGAGAACCGCGGTACCGACGATCCGGACGATCCGGGGGTCGACCCGAACGACGACCCGGATGACCCCGCCGACCCGAAGGACGACCCGTCGGACTCGGGTGCCAGCTCGTCGGGTGCGGTGTCGGTGAGGTCCGGGCACGGGTCGGCGCAGGGGTCGGCGGGCAGCGGTGCCTGCGGGACCCGCGTCTGGTCCTGCGGCGGATCCGGCAGAGGTACCGGCACGAGCTGCGGCCACGGGTACCGGATGTCGATGTTGCCCACCGGGGCCGGGCCTCCCCCTGCCGACGCGGACGGGTCGAAACCCGTTTCGCCGCAGGCATTCGTCGGGGCATTCGGTCCCGCGACGGCGGCAGGCGTGGACAACAGCGGGCTTGTCGCGGCGAGCGTGAGCACCAACAGCGGTGCGCCGATGCGTCGATACATCGTGCCCCCTTCTCGATCCGGTGGCGTGACGAACGTGGATCGAATCTAACAGCGGTCGGTGCCCATCTCTCGGTTCGGCGACCGTTTGGTGGACGGCCGCGCGACGGAACCGGACCCGTCCGCCGCGCGTCGATATCGACATGGAGTTGGTGGAGTACGTGTTCGGGACCGGGGTCGGCGACCCGCACGCGTGGGTGTCGCCGGCGGACCTCGACCTCGGCCCACCGGGCGGACTCGACGCCGTCGCACTCGATTTCGACGGTGACGGGTGGCGTGACGACGCGCTGTGGGACCGCGACGGGGACGGCGTGGCCGAGTTCTCCGTCCTCGATGTCGGAACGGAGACGGCGCGGTACTTCACCGACCCGGGTGGGGCGGGGACGTGGGCGTCGGAAACCGGGTCACCGGACCTCCCCGCTCCCGCGGCGCGGACCCCCGCGGCGGCGGGCGCAGCACCGGACGACGGCGGGACCGACACCGGGATCGACACCGACGGTGACGGCCGGGTCGACGCGATGCTGATGACGTGGGGGCGGAGCACGGAGCTGCACATCGACACCGACGGCGACGGAGTGCTGGATCTGGTGCTGGCGGACACCGACGGCGACGGGCGCCTCGACACGCCGCCGACCGACTCCGCCGGGTGAGCTGGGGCGCCCGTCAGCGGCGGGCGTTGAGGGCCACCGCGGCGAGGCCGAGCGCGTACACCCCGGCACCGGCAACCGCGAGCGCCGGGGTGCGTCCGTCGGGGGCGACGACGGTCGCGGCGGCGGCGAGCGCGGCGAGGAACGCGACGTTGAAGACGGTGTCCTGCAGCGCGAACACCTGGCCGCGGCGGGTGTCGTCGATGTCGATCTGCATCGCCGCGTCACCGGTCAGCTTGACCGTCTGCCCGGCGAGCCCGAGCAGGAACGCGCCGACCAGCAGGGACCCCTGGGTCAGGGTCGCGATGAGCGTCGCCTGCACGACGAGCGCCGTCGACAGGCCGAGGACCACGGTGCGGGTGCGGCCGATCCACGGGATCAGCAGCGGCGTCGCGACCGCGGCGAGCAGCATCCCGCCAGCCGTTGCCCCGACCGCCACCCCGAAGCCAGCGAGCCCGGCGGGCAGTGCGGCCTCGGTGTCCGGGGCTCGCAGCACCAGCACCATGATCAGCGTGTCGATACCGAACACGATGCGGTGCGCGCCGATTCCGATCATGGCGGTGGTGACGCCGGGGGCCCGCCACACCGCGGTCGCGCCGACCCGCAGGCCCGCCGCGACCGCGCGGACCGCGGCGGTGCCCGGCACTGTCCCGGCGGCATCGGCTCCGGGACCGAGCCGGTGCGGTGCGAATCCGGCCGCGGCTGCTGCGCCGACGGCGGAGGCGAGGGCGGCGACGGCGACGGCGATGCCGGAGCCGCGGTCACCGGTGCCGAGCACGCCGATCACGGCGACGGCGGTGCCCGCGCCCGCCGCGGACACCCCGGAACCGACGGTGGCGAGCACCGAATTGGTGGATACCAGCCAGGATTCGCGCACCACGTGCGGCAGGGACGCGGACACCCCGGCCAGGACGAACCGGCTAACGCCGACGGCGGCGAGGGCGAGCAGCAGCACCGGGGCGTTCGGCGCACCGGACAGCAGGCACAGCGCCGCGGCGAGAATGAGGCTGCCGCGCAGCAGATTTGCCCACTGCAGCACCGCCCGCCGATCCCAGCGGTCGAGGAGCGCCCCGGCGAACGGGCCGATCACGGAGTACGGCAGCAGCAGGACCGCGAACCCGGCGGCGATGGCGAGGGGATCGGTGTGCCGTTCCGGGTTGAACAGGATCGCCCCGCCGAGGGCGGCCTGGAACATGCCGTCCCCGAACTGGCTGGCGAAGCGGACCGTGACCAGGCGACCGAGGTCGGGGGTGGCGCGGATCGTTGCCCGCAGTCGCCGGTGCGGGCGACCGGCGTCGTCCGGGTCGTCAGTGAGGCCCACCGCCGGACCCTACCGCGGCGGGTGCCGCGGCCCGGTCCCGCCACCAGGCGATCGTCGCGGCCGCGGCCTGCGGCAGCGGCGTCGGGGTCAGGGCGAGAAGGCGTTCGCTGCGCCGCGAGTCCAGCAGGAACGGACGTTCGAACTGGTACAGCATCTCCGCGAGCTCCCTGGTCGGTGGGTGCACCCGGCCGAGGCCCCGCAGCGCCCAGCCGGGAAGCACCCCGATCCGCGGGTTCGCGATCCCGGCGGCGTCCGCGAGGGCCTGCACCAGCTGCCGTTGCGTCACCGCGGGCCCGGTGGGCGCGTGCAGCACGCTGTTCCACAGCGCCGGGTCGTCGGCGGCAGCGATCATCGCGGCGGCGAGATCGGGGACGTAGGTGAACGCGTGCGGCACGTCCAACGCGCCCATCACCCGCACCCGCCTTCCCGCGAGCAGGGGTGCAACGACGCGCTCGCCGCCGTGCGCGGTGCGGACCCGCGGCCCGAAGAAGTCGGACGCGGCGACGCTGACGGTCGGGGTCGCAGACCGCTGGCGGGCCCGGAGTAGGTCGGCACGGATCCCGAGCTTGCCGGTGGTCGCGGTTCGCGGGGTGTCCTCGGTGATCGGCCCGTCGACCGGACCATACGAATAGAGGCTCTCCGGGAACACCACGACCGCGCCCGCGCGGCCCGCGGCAGCGAGGACCGCTGCCTCGGTGGCGGGCAGTTCGCGTCGCCAGGCGTCGGCGGCGTAGGCGGAGCCGTGCGCGGCGTGGAACACCGATGCCGCGCCGGTGAGGGCGTCGTCGATGGCGCCGGGCCGTGCGACGTCGACGCGGCGGCGCTCGATTGCGGGATGGTCGGGTCCGGATCCGGAGCGGGTCAGCAGCCGGACCCGGTCGCCGCGGTCCGCGAGTCGGGTCGCGACGGTCCAGCCGACCGGTCCGGCGCCGGTCACCACGTGCAGTGTCGACATGTCAGTTCTCCTCCGAGCTGCGACTTCACGGTGCGAGAGCACCGCTCTCGTTTTCAGCATGCACCGACACCGCGGATCGAGTCAAGAGCACCGCTCTCTAAAGTTGACAGTGCTCGCGGCGGGGGTGAGGCTGGGGAGGTGACCGCAACCCCGCGCCAGCGTGCCCGCGAACGGACCCTCGCCGACATCACCCGCATCGGACGTCAGCACCTCGCCCGCGACGGCGCGGCGGCCCTGTCGCTGCGGGCCGTCGCCCGCGATCTCGGCGTCGTGTCGTCCGCGGTCTACCGGTACGTGGCGAGTCGGGACGAGTTGCTGACACTGCTGGTCGTCGAGTGCTACACCGAGCTCGGGGACGCCGTCGACGCCGCGGTCGGCGGCGTGGACCACGGCGACCCGGCGGCCCGGTGGCGGGCGCTGGGTCACGCGGTCCGGGACTGGGCGCTGCGGGAACCGGCGAGCTATGCCCTGCTGTACGGGACGCCGGTCCCCGGCTACCGCGCGCCCGCGGAACGGACCACCGGGCCGGGCATCCGCGTCGCGGTCGCCCTGGTCCGGATCGTCGACGACGCGCACCGCCGGGGACTGCTGCGAGAGATCCCCGACCCGGCGCCGGGGCGACATCTGCACGAGGACGCCGCGCGGATCCGCGCGCAGGTGTCCGGCGACCTGCCCGACGAGGCGCTGCTGCGGGGGGTGCTGATGTGGGCATCGCTGTTCGGGACGGTGGGTTTCGAGGTGTTCGGCCAGTACGGCGCGGACACGTTCACCGACCCCCAGGCGCTGTTCGACCACCACCTGGACGTGCTGGCCGAGACCGTCGGGCTGGAGCGCCCGCGCGTGGGGCCCGAGTCGGCCACCGCGGTGCAATGATTGTCCGGTGGAACCCGCTGACGACCCCGACGACCGCACGGCCCCGACGGAACCCGTGGTCCGACCGGGAAGTCTGCTGGTGTCCGCCACCGCACTCACCGAACCCACCTTCCGGCGCACGGTCGTCTACATGATCGAGCACAACGACGCGGGCAGCCTCGGTGTCGTCCTCAACCGGCCCAGCGACGCCGCGGTGCACACGGTGCTGCCGCAGTGGGCCCAACTGTGTGCCCGGCCGAAGGCATTGCACGTCGGGGGTCCGGTCAAACTCGACTCCGCGCTGTGCCTGGCGACCCTGCGGACCGGGGTGAACATCGACGGCGTCCCCGGCCTGCGCCGCGTTCACGGCCGGGTCGTGATGGTCGACCTCGATAGCGACCCGGACCAGGTGGGACCGCACATCGAGGGGGTACGGGTGTTCGCGGGCTATGCCGGCTGGACGATGGGTCAGCTCGACGGGGAACTGCAACGCGACGACTGGATGGTGGTCTCGGCGCTGCCGTCCGATGTGATCGGCCCGCCGCGCGTCGACCTGTGGGCACAGGTGCTGCGCCGGCAACCGTTGCCGGTGTCGCTGCTCGCCACTCATCCGATCGAGATCGACCGCAATTAGGTGACACGGAGGTCCTGCCGAACACCGCCCACCCCGATACCGTGGACGGGTGGGGAGGAGTCGAATGCCGCAGGACGACGCGGAACGGGTGGGGGCCCTGTACGGGGACCACGCGGCGCCGCTGTGGGGGTACGCGATGCGGCTGACCGGCGACCGGGTGCGGGCGGAGGAGGTCACCGGGGAGGCGTTGCTGCGGGCGGCGCGTAGTCCCGTGGTCGCGGGCCGGGATCCGCAGTTCGTCCGGGAGTGGCTGTTTGCCGTCGCCCGCCGCGTCGCGCAGGTCCCGGATACGGAGCGCGGTGAGCCTGCCGCGGAGGTGCCGCTCCGGGCGGACGCCGTCGGGGACCCTCCACCGGACCTGCTGCCGACCCTGCTCGGCCGGGTGGGCCCGCCGCCGCATCGGATCCGCACGGCAGCGACGGCGGTCGGGGTGGTCGCGGTCGCCACCGCAGTGGTTGCGGTGGTCGCACTGCTGCCGAAGCCCGAACCGACCGGACCGTCACCGACCATGCCGCAGGGTCCGTCCGCGCCGGTGACCGGTCAGCCGATGCAGCCGGTGGCCGCGTCCCCGGTATCGGCCGATGTGTCGGTGATCCAACAGGATTGGGGTTCGCGAATCGACGCGGTGGTGCGCTACCCGGCCCCGCCCGGCGGCGGTTTCGGCACCGACCCGTCCGGGTACGAGATGGTCCTCACCGATCACACCGGTGCCCGCACCACCCTCGCCACCTGGACGGCGGTGGCCGGTGAGACGGTGACACCGTCCACGTCCACCGAGCTGCCGATGCTGTGGATCACCCGCGTCGACATCCGGGCGGTCCCGGCGGACCGGGTGCTGCTGACGAGCACCTTCTGACCGCCGCCCTCCGCCCGTGGTTCCCGAAGGTCACATCCGCTCACCTGGCGACGCCCGATGTGACACGACGGAACCCTCGGCAGGGGTCAGGCGGTGACGGGGTCGGTGCGCCTCGCGTACCGCTGCGCGAGCGCCGCGCAGACGATCAGTTGGATCTGGTGGAAGATCATCAGCGGCAACACGATCAGCCCGATCGGCTGCCCGGCGAACAGCACCGCCGCCATCGGCAGCCCGGTGGCGAGCGACTTCTTCGACCCGCAGAACACGATGACGATCCGGTCCGGCAGCGAGAAGCCGAGTGCCCGGCCCGCGTAGGCGGTCGCGGTCATCACGATCGCCAGGATCAGGCAGCACACCGCGACCAGCGCGACGATGTTCCAGGCGGTGAGCCCGTCCCAGGCGTGCTCGACCATGCCCGCGCTGAACGCGGCGTAGACGACGAGCAGGATCGAGCCGCGGTCGACGAGCTTGGTCGGCTCGGCGTACTTCTTGAGGAACCCGGTGACCCACGGCCGGATCAGCTGCCCGACGATGAACGGGATCAGCAACTGCACCACGATGTCGACGATCGACGACGCGTCCACGTGTGCCTCGCCGGTGGTGTTCATCAGCAGGATCACCAGCAGCGGGGTGAGAAACACGCCAAGCAGGTTGGACGCGGACGCGCTGACGATCGCGCCGGCGACGTTGCCGCGGGCGATCGAGGTGAACGCGATCGACGACTGCACCGTCGACGGCACCAGGCACAGGTACAGGATCCCGGTGTACAGCTCGTCGGTGAGCACGGTCGGCACCAGGATCCGCAGGGCCAGGCCGATCAGCGGGAACAGCACGAAGGTCGACGCGAACACCACCGAGTGCAGCCGCCAGTGCTTGAGGCCGTCGAGGGCCTCGCGGGGGTGCAGCCGGGCGCCGTAGAGCAGGAACAGGAACGCGATCGCGATCTTCGTTGCCCAGTCCAGGACGGTGGCGCCGGTGCCGGACGCCGGGAAGATGCTGGCGACGATCGCCACCGCGATGATCGACAGGATGAACCCGTCGATGTAGAACCTGCTCAGAAACTTCACCCGACCACGGTAGTTCGACAGTCCGCTATCGGAGAAGTCGATCAGAGTGATTACTGGCATCGCGAAACGTGATAGATATCGGGGATGCTCGATCCGGTGCTGCTGCGTTCGTTCGTCGCCGTCGACCGCGAGGGCGGCTTCACCGCCGCGGCGGCCGTCCTCGGGCTGAGCCAGTCGACGGTCAGCGGTCACGTGGCGCGGCTGGAGAGGTCCGTCGGCCGGGAACTGCTGCGCCGGGACACCCGCAACCTGGAACTGACCGCCGACGGCGCCGCCATGCTCGGCTTCGCGCGCACCATCCTGGACGCATCGCAGCAGGCGGAGGCGTACTTCGCGGAGTCGGAGATGTCCGGGGTGCTGCGGTTCGGCGCGTCCGATGACCTGGTCGCCGCGCAGCTGCCGGAGGTGCTGCTGGAGTTCCGCCGCAGCCACCCGCGGATCGACCTGGAGCTGACGGTCGGGCTCAGCGAGACCCTGGGTGCGCGGGTCGCGGCCGGTGAGTTGGATCTGGCGTTCGGGATGCGCCGACCCGGTGAGCGGCACGGCGAGCTGGTGTGGCGGGACCGGCTGGTGTGGGCGGGATCTCCCGCCGGCGACCCGGTCGAGGAGTCCGGACCGGTGCCGCTGGTGACCTATCCCCCGCCGTCCATCACTCGCCGCGCGGCGATGGAGACCCTCGAACGCGCCGGGCGGGTGTGGCGGACGACGTGTGTGACGGACAGCCTGCTCGGGTTGCGGGCTGCCGTCCTCGCCGGGCTCGGGTACATCGTGCACGCGGAGTCCGTGCTGCCGGACGGCCTGGTGCCGCTGCCCGCGTCGGCGCTGCCCGATCCGGGCGACGCCGACTTCGTGCTGATGCGCCGCCCCCGCCCCGCCTCCGGCCCGGAGGCGGCGCTGACGGCGCTCATCGTCGCCAACGAGCGCCGCCTGCGCCGCACCTGACCCCTGCCGGGGGTTCCCTAATGTCACATTGGCTCACTTGGTGATACCTACTGTGACATTAGGGAACCCGCGGGTTGGGGTCAGAAGCGGATGACGCCGCGCAGGTTGCGGCCCGCGTGCATGTCGTCGAATCCCTGCGCCACCTCGTCGAGGGTGTAGGTACTGGTGACGAGCGCGTCGAGTTCGAGCTTGCCGGCGGTGTACAGGTCGATCAGCCACGGGATGTCGGCGGACGGGGCGGACGCGCCGAACAGCGATCCCTGCAGCCGCTTTTGGTACAGCGTCAGTTCCATCGGGCTAATCGGGATTCCGACGTCGGTCATCTTGCCCAGCCCCGTAACCACGCAGACGCCGGCCTTGCGGATCGCGGAGAACGCCTGTGCGATGTGCTCGCCGGTGGTGACGCCGACGGTGACGATCGCCGCGTCCGCGCCCTGACCGTTGGTCAGCGAGCGGGCCACGTCGGTGGCCTCCTC
Source organism: Rhodococcus sp. NPDC054953 (assembly GCF_053609225.1). Classification (NCBI taxonomy): domain Bacteria; kingdom Bacillati; phylum Actinomycetota; class Actinomycetes; order Mycobacteriales; family Nocardiaceae; genus Rhodococcus; species Rhodococcus sp. NPDC054953. Next base: position 81,471 of record NZ_JBSGXD010000013.1, read on the forward strand.
CATCGTCGAGAACGCCTGGGTGGCACCAAACTTCAGCGCGCTTTCCCGCTTGAACGCGACCGGGTCGACGGCCAGGATGTGCGCGGCACCGGCGTGCGCGGCGCCCTGGACGGCGTTGATGCCGATGCCGCCGACACCCATCACGATGACGGTCTGGCCGGGGTACACCTGCGCCGAGTTCACCGCGGCGCCCCACCCGGTGCCGACGCCGCAGCCGAGGAGGCACAGCGTCTCCAGCGGCAGGCTCTTGTCGTGGACCTTGACGGCGGAATCGGTGCTGACGGTGGTGTACTCGCTGAACGTCGACAGCCCGCAGGTCTGCGCGACCGGCTGGCCGTCGAGGCTGAGGCGGAAGCTCGTCGGGTCGTCGGGGCGGCTGCCGGTCATGATCGCCGCGCCCCGGTCGCACAGGTTCTGCATGCCCTTCGCGCACCAGCGGCAGCGTCCGCAGCCGGAGACGAAGGAGAACAGGACGTGGTCGCCCTCGGCGAAACCGGTGGTCTCCGGGCCGACCTCGACGACGACGCCCGCCCCCTCGTGCCCGCCGCAGATTGGGTAGACGCCGACGGCGTGGTCGCCCTTGGCGATGTGGTCATCGGAATGGCACAGGCCGGAGGCGACCATCTTGACGGTGATCTCGCCGCGTCGGGGCGCGTCGAGATCCATCTCGACGACCTCGTAGCGGCCGGGGGCGCTGCGGATGATGGCACCGCGAGTCTTCATCTGCACTCCTTCACAACGGAATCGGTGGGCTACGGGGTGACCTGGGCGGACATCATGTCGCGGAAGTGCTCGCCGTAGGGCGGCAGCATCCCCCATTCACCGCGCAGGTCGGGGCCGGCGGACCGGTAGACGGCGCGGGCGTGGCTGAACTCGAGGAAGCCCTCGCGTCCGTTGTAGTGCCCCATGCCGGACGCGCCGACGCCGCCGAACGGGGCGTCCTGCAGGCCGGGATGCATCATCACGTCGCCCACCGTGACGCCGCCGGACAGGGTGCGGTCGACGACGGCGGCCTGCTCGGCGGTGTCGGTGCCGAAGTAATACAGCGCCAACGGGTTCGGACCCGCATTGATCGCGTCGATCACCTCGTCGATGTCGTCGTAGCCGAGCAGCACCAGCGCGGGGCCGAAGACCTCCTCCCGACGGATCACGGCCTCGGCAGGCGGGTCGATCACCATGCGCAGCGGGCGACGCCGATTCGACTGCGGGACCGCGACGTCCGGTGCGGTCTCGATGCGGGCGCCGAGCTGGGCGGCGTCGGCGACGTACCCGTCGACGCGGGCGGCGTGCCGGTCGTCGACGATCGCGACGACGTCCGGGTTGTCCTCCACGGTCGGATGGAGGGCGGTGTAGGCGGCGCGGAGTTCGTCGACGAAGTCGTCGAGCCGGTCGGCGGGCACGTACACGGTGTCCGGGCTGACGCAGATCTGGCCGCCGTTGGTGGACTTGCCGACCGCGATGCGGTGTGCGGCGTCGGCGAGGTCGGCGCCGGCGCCGATGATGGTCGGCGACTTGCCGCCGAGTTCGAGGGTGACGGGCACGAGATTGGTTGCGGCGTTGGCCATCACCAGCTTCCCGACCGCGGTGCTGCCGGTGAAGACGAGGTGGTCTAACGGCAGCGAGGTGAGCGCGTCCGCGACGTCGGGTCCGCCGGTGACGATCGCGAGAACCTCGGAATCGAACGCGGCGGTGACCGCGTCGGCGAGCACCTCGGCGGTGCGCGGCACCAGTTCGGACGGCTTGAGCACCGCCCGGTTGCCCGCGGCGAGGGCACCTGCGAGGGGGCTCATCAGCGTGTAGACGGGAGCGTTCCAGGTGCCGATGATGCCGACCGAGCCCTTCGGCTGGTGGATCACCTCGGCGGTCGCGCCGAGTTGGTCGTAGGGCGCGAACACGGGACGATCGTCGAAGGCCATCCAGGTGTCGAGGTGGTCGCGGGAGTATTTGAGGGCGGTGATCGAGCCGACCACGTCGTTCATCAGCGAGTAACCCTCGGGACGTCCGCCGAAATCGACGTCGAGGGCCTTGGCCAGGTCGTCGGCGCGGTCGACGAGTAGGTCGATCACCTGCTGGATCCGAGCCCGACGCTCCGCGGCGTCGGGCACCCCGGCGGCGATCCGGGCCGTCCGCTGACGATCGAGGATGGTCGAGATCTGTTCGTGCGCTTCGATATTCCGATCCATTGTTCGGACGTTATGACGTGGGTAACGTCACATCAGGGTGGTTCCCGGTGGCTGGGACTCGCCCCACAGCCCAGTCCGGGGTCTGTGTCAGATATGAACTGACACAGACCCCGAACCGTTGCTTTGCAAACGCGCGTGCTAGCCGCTCGCCGATTCTGCGCTCGACCAGCCAGCACCCTCAGCGGACGCCGAATCCAAGCCGAAGAGCGTGATGGTGAAGAGGGAGGAAATGTGATTCACCATTCCACCCCAGAAGTCTCCCCACATGTTGTTTCCTTTCGAAGGTTAGGACAGAGCGACAAAGAACTCGGTGACCGGACCGGCCATCGGGATCCAGCTCTGCCAGACCAGACTTACCAAGTCTGCGGAAAATGCCTGCATGACAGCTCCTTCCTAAACCTTGATGCCGGTCGAAAGTTCGATCGGCGCGACGATGATGCCGTAAAACAGCATGGGCAACATCTGCTCGAGCGTTTCTCCCAAAGAGGAAGTTGATTCGGCTGCGGATCCCATTTCGCTACTCCTCACTCGAGTAGGTGGAGGACATGGTGTTCAGACCATCGGCCGACCCGGATAGTCCGGGGGTAATGCCGGTGACCAGGGCGTTGAGGGCTCGAAGAAACTCGGCCAGCATCAGGACTCCTTACTGTGTGGACTGGCGTCTAACTCCCACCCGTCGAAGGTGGTTGGTGTGGTACCCAGGCATGTTGCCTGGGTACCACCACACCTTGAAGGTGTTACGGAACAACGATGTTGAATCCCGTCGCACCTGTCAGGCCGACCTGATGATTCTGGAAGTCGGCTTGGTAGATGCCCGTCGGGTGCGAAACGGCGATCGGCGTTACGCCAGCTGTGGTCAGGGTAACGTGCCCGCCGCCGAGAATGGTGGCAACGAGTCCCGCGTTACCTTGAAGGCAGTACTGGCCGTTGCCGTTGGTCGCAACGGCGGGGAAGGTGGTCGACGTACCTGTTGACGACACAAGTGTTCCCACGACCTGGACTCCCTCGGCGACGACAGCGTCGTCCGGGACCCCGCTGTTCGGTGAGGGATGGTTGTCTGCGAGTGGTGCACCACTGTAGACAGTGCCGCACAGCTGGTGTGCACCGGCGCTGGGGTCTGCGACGACGGCATGCGCAACTCCGGCGCCAAGCAATGCCGTGGCGCCGATCATTGCGGCGAGGGTCGAGATAGACTTCCTGGTACCCATGTCAAACCTTCCGTTTGACTTGCGATTCGGTAGTACTTGTTGTGCGGCTCGAGGATTGCCTCGGTTTGCACGCCCACCATTGCTGGTTTGATACTCCGCAAGGAAAACGGCTGTTCCCCTATCGGCAGCTCGTTGACGGGATGCCGGATCCCGTAGGGAACGCAGACATCCGATACCCCGCGCCAGGTCTCCTTCGCGAAGGTTGGTTGTCCACGGCGCTCCTCGATGTTCTGAGTTGTTACTGGTCACACTCAGGTATGTGGTCGATCTTCAATCGATCTGACTGGGCAGAGTACTCATCGTGCGGTCGCGTGTGTGCGAAACGGGAAAATAACCGGGGGACCGGTATGTGAGCGGATGTCCAGGTGATCGGCTAGTGCTGGACTATGTGGATTCGTAGTTGCGTGAGAGTCGTGTCCAGCCGGGTCCTGACCTGCCCTCTGTCAGAACTTGGGGCGACGTGGCTGGTGCCCGTGACCGTGTCGGCAAGTTCCCGCGTTGCACAAAAGTGCACGAATCGGATCCGCGCGCCCTATTCTTCGTGAGATGTTGCAGCCGTTGAGTTTTGACCGGACAGTGTCGAGGCAGCTCGTGCACCGTCAGGCGGTTTCCGAGGTGTACCTCACGGACAGTGCGCCATCTGGCACGAGCGAAAGGTTCGACGTTGGTGCGCAGTGGCCACGGCAGCATGCGTTCTACCACAGCTGTGTAGGTCGGTACGACACCATGCTCCTGGCGGAGACCCTCCGACAGTGCGCCATCTACGTTGCGCACCGGCATTTCGCGGTGCCGCTCGACCGGAAGTTCACAATGCAGAGGATGCACGTCGATGTGAACCTCGATCGACTGCTGATCGGCCGTCAAGCCGCCGAAGTCACTCTCAGTTCCCGGGTGACCGTGCAATCCCGCAATCGCCGTCACCCGACGGCGTTCACTGTCAACGTGGACTTCCAACTCGACGGACGGGTCGTCGGTAGCGGCGTCACCGCGGCGAATGTTCTCACTACCGACCAATACCGGCGCGCCCGCTGGCGCGGCGACCGCGACCCGGTCGTCGGTCAGGTACCGCTGCCGCCACCCGTTGCACCCAGCAGAGTCGGCGTCGCGGATCACGCAGCCGTTGCCCTCAGTGCACATCCATCCGGTTCCGATCGATGGATGCTCCGCACCGACCTCACCCACCCCGTGCTGTTCGACCACCCCTCCGATCACGTGCCGGGCGCGGTCCTCCTCGAAGCTGCGCGTCAGAGCGCCCGGCTAGTGCTCGGAACCCCCTGCGCGGACGTCGAATCGATCGACCTCGAGTTCCAGCAGTTCGTGGAGCTCGACGAGCCCACTACCGTCACCGCTACTCCGGCCGTGGGAGGAGAGGACGCCGTCACCGTCGACTTCGCCCAGTGGGGAGTCACCAAGGCCCGCGGCACGGTGCGGCTCGAACCGCTCCGCGCCGCCGCCTGCCGTCACGCCGTGGCGGAAGCCCACCGCGCATGACGGAACCGGTCGATCTTGTGGCGACGCCGCGGCGGCACGATCGACGGCAGCAGGAAGCCGAACATCTGGTCCAGCCGCTCCGCCAGATCGGAACGCTGAGTGAGCACGTTCGCCACCAGCTGCACGCCGGTGAACGCGCCGACGAAGTACCGGGCCAGCTCGGCCGGGTCGACGGTGTCGAGGACGTCGCCTTCCTCGATCGCCTTCCGGAACGTGCGCTCGCACGCCTCGATCCAGTCCAGATACGGCTGCGGCGGCCCCACCTCCGCGCTCGCCTCCAACGTGAGCCGGATCCCGGCCCGCACGATCGGATCCTCCACGATCTCCCGCGCCATCTCGTGCGAGAACATCACCACCTGCTCCAACGCAGGCGCATCCGATTCCAGGATCGCCGCGACCGCCCGCATCGAGATCGCGTGCTGCTCCTCGATCACCACCGTCGCGAGATCGTCCTTCGACTTGAAGTGGAAGTACAACGCGCCCTTGGTCACTCCGGACTGGTCGACGATCTCCGACAGGCTGGCCCGCTCGTATCCCGCCTCGTCGAACCGTTCGGCGGCCGCCATCAGGATCTGCTGCCTGGTGACCACTGCCCGTTCCTGCCTGACCACTACGACAACCCTCTCTCGGTTCGACTGCGGACCGGACGTCCACGGTGACGACGCCCGGCGCCTCCGGTCACGGTGACGGTGCTCGACGCGTCGCGGTGGTGGGGGCGTCCGGCTTCATCGGTGCCGCCACTCTACGGGCTCTCCTGGCATCGGGGCACCGGCCAGTCGCGATCACCCGAACCGCGCCCCCGGCACCCGAACCGGATGCCAGGTATGTCCGGTCCGACGTCCCCGACCGGGAGGCGCTGCTCGCGGCGCTGCGTGGCGCTGACGCGGTCGTGCACGCCGTCAGCTACACCGGCCCCGACGAACAACATTGCCGCGCCGTCAACCTCACCGGAACGGCGAACGTCCTCGCCGCCGCCGACACCCTCGGCATCACCCGCATCGTCACCGTCAGCACCGTCGGCGTCTACGGCCCCGGACCGTTCCGCGGCATCGCCGAGGAGGATCGGGAGCCGAACCCGGTGACGGCCCTCAGCGCCACCCGCGCCGCCGCGGACCGTCTCGCCCGCGATGCGGGCGGCACCGTCGTCCTCCCCGGCTTCGTGCACGGCCCGGGCGACCGCTGGTTCGCGCCCGGGCTGCGGCACCTGCTCGGCACGCTCGGTGCGTGGGTCGACGACGGGACCGCCCGGCTGTCCACCATCGCGTTCGACGACCTCGGCGCGCTGATCGCGCACCTCGCCCGCACCGCCACCGACGTCGACCGCGGCGTACTGTTCCACGCCGCCAACGTCACGGCTCGCACGGTGCGGGAGTTGGCAACGGACCTGTCGGGCAGGGACTTCCGGCCGCCCACCGAGTCCTGGTCGTACGACGACGCGCTCGTCCGGGCGGCCGGCGTCGGGCTCACCGAACGGCAGATCGACCTGATCGGCCGCGACCACACCCTCGACGGGACGCGGCTGCGGCGGCGCACCGGGCAGCGGCCACACCGTTGACGCCGTGACCTCTGCCGTGCCGGTGGCGCCGACACCCACCGGCACGGGGTGTCGGTGGCCGCCCGGTCCGGTCAGGCGTTCTGCGCGGCGCCCGGCTTCTTGTCGATGACGACGTGCTCGAAGCGGCTGCCGTCGAAGCTGACCTCGAAGGCCTTGCCGAAGCCGACGACGTAGCGGCCGGCGCGCGGGGTCAGCCGGAACAGGTGGAAGTCGAGGCCGCGGAGCAACTGGACCATCTTCGGGTTGGTGCTCTCACCGAACTTCTCGAAGACGCCCTCGTTCCCCTCCTCCGGCTGCTGCTCGACGTCGCAGACGAAGCTGGCCCGCTCGACCCCGAAGATGTTGGCGGCCGTCGACTCGTCGCCGTGGATCATCACCCGCGCGGTGTCCGCGTCCCGCAGGTACCGGTAGTGGTCGGCGACCTCGCTGACGTAGACGTACAGGGCGCCGTCGTCCGCGACGAACGGGGCGATCGACTGGAACGGCTCCCCGGTCTCGTCCTTCGTCGCGATGACGACGGTCTTGCGGGTGGCGAGGAAGTCGCGGTAGCCGGTCAGCGACTTCTCGAGTTCGGTATCGGTCAGCATCGGTTCTCCTCGGGGGTGGGGACATTCGCGGCAATGGTCCATTGCCGCCGGACCAGGTGAATTCGGGGGTGGCCGGTGCCGGGATGCGCCTGCACCTCGGCCTCCATGCCGTACACGTCGCGGATCAGGTCGGGGGTGAGCACCGCGGCCGGGGCGCCGTCGGCGACGACCCGACCCCCGGACAGCGCGACGATGCGGTCGCTGAACGTCGCCGCCTGGTTCAGGTCGTGCAGCACCATCAGCACCGAGATGCCCAGGGTCCGGTTCAGCGAGGTGACCACCTCGAGCACCTCGTGCTGGTGCGCGATGTCGAGGTAGGTCGTCGGCTCGTCGAGCAGCAGCACCCGCGGCCGTTGCGCGAGAACCATTGCCAGCCACGCCCGTTGCGCCTCGCCGCCGGACAGCTGCGACACCGGACGCTCCGCGAGAGCCTTCAGTTCGGTGTGCGCGATCGCCCAGTCGACGGCCTCCCCGTCGTCGGCGGTGGACCGTTCGTACCAGCGGCGGTGCGGGTGCCTGCCGTAGCCGACGAGTTCGCGGACCGTCATGTCCTCTGGCGCGGTGTTCTTCTGGTTGAGCATGCCGATCGCCCTGGCCCGCCTGCGGGCCGACCACGACGTCAGGTCCGCACCCTCCAACAGGACGGCTCCGGTGCGCGGGGCGAGCCGGCCGCTCAGCGCCTTGAAGATGGTGGACTTGCCGGACCCGTTCGGCCCGATCAGGGTGACCACCTCGTTCGACCCCACCGCGATCGAGACGTCGTCGACGATCCGCTTGTCGCCGTACCAGATTCCCAGGCCCCGCCCCTCGAGCAGCATTACCGCGCTCCCTGTCGACGCATCAGGTAGAGGAAGTAGGGGGCGCCGATCGCCGCCATGATGATGCCCGCGGGGATCTCGGTGGGGCTGAACGCGGTTCGCCCCACGGTGTCCGAGATCAACACCAACAGGGCGCCGACGGCGATGCTCATCGGGATCAGCACGGCGTGATTCGAGCCGACGATCATCCGGGCGATGTGCGGGACGACGAGGCCGACGAAGCCGATGATGCCGACGGCGGACACCGCGATCGCGGCCAGGAACACCGCAACCAGCGACAGCAGGATGCGGGTGAGGTTCACGCCCTCGCCGAGGTTGCGGGCGACGTCGTCGCCGAGCCGCATCACGTTCGCCGAGCGGACGCACAGCAGCGAGACGGCGAGACCGATCGCGATGTAGGGCAGGATCATCCAGACCGAGCTCATGCTCTTCGCGGCGAGGCTGCCGTTCATCCACTGGATCGCGGCGGGCAGGCGTTCGCTGTAGCGCAGCGACAGGAACGCGATGAACGCGCCCGCGAGCGCGTTGACCGCGACACCGGCGAGGATGATGTTCAGCGGTTTGATGCCATCGCGCCGCCATGCCAACGCGTACACGATCGTCGCGGCGACCACGCCGCCGACGAAGGCGGCCACCGGGATCATCGAGTGGTAGGCGGGGGCGGCCAGCAGGATCACCAGGACCAGGGCCGCGGCCCCGCTGGTGACCCCGGTCAGCCCCGGATCCGCCAGCGGATTGCCCATCACCGTCTGCAGCAGCACACCCGAGACCGCGATCGCCGACCCCACCAGCAGCGCCAGCAGGACCCGCGGCAACCGCACGTCCCACACGATCGTGTCGAACGACCCCGGCTCGCCCGCCCCCGACAGGATGGCGAGGATCTCCGCGGGCGAGATGTGCACGCTGCCCAGGCCCAGGCTGACGACGGTGGCCACGGCGAGCAGGATCCAGGCGGCGGGCAGCGCCCACCGGGACCGGCCGCGGGCCGGGGCCGACCCCGCGGTCGACGGGTCACCCGCGGGCGGCGCGGCCTTGACGGTCGGCGGGGCGCTCACGGGGTGAGCACGCCCGCGAGGGTCGGCACGGCCTGGTCGAGTCCGGTCACCGAGGTGTAGCCGAAGGTCGCGTAGTCGAGGACGTGGATGCGGTCGTTCGCGTACGCGGGCAGGCTCGTCCACGCCGGGTTCTTCGCGACCTCCGCATCGAACGCGGCCTGACCCGCGGCGACGTCGCCGGAGCGCAGCACCAGCACCACGTCCGGTGCCGCGGCGATGATGTTCTCCAGGTTCACCGCGCTGAAGGTTTCCGTCGCGCCGAGCGCCGAGTCGGCGATGTTGTCGGCGCCGGCCAGCTGGATCAGGCTGCCGAGGAAGGAGTTGTTGTTCATCACCATGAAGGAGTCCGCGGCGCCGATCAGGACCAGCACCTTCTCGCCCGGGGTCCCGGACTCGGCGAGCCGCGCGGCGTGGGTGTCCATCGTGGCCAGTACCTCGGCGGCGCGGTCTTGCCGGTCGAAGGCCTCGCCCAGCACCTGCACCGCGAACCGCAGGTCGCCGAAGCTCTCGGTCTCGAGGTAGGCGCCGGGGATGCCGGTCGACGTCAGGGTGGCCGCGACCGCCTCCCGGGCGCCCTCGGCGGCGACCACCAGGTCTGGGCCGAGGCTGACGATCTTCTCCACGTCGAGCGCCTTCACGGTGCCGATGCGCGGGACGGCGTCCAGCGTCGTCGGCAGCTGCTGCGTCGTGGTGGACGGCACGCCGGCGACCGGGACACCCAGCAGGGTGAGCACCTCCGCCAGCGGCACCGACGCCGTGACCACCGTGGCCGGCGGGGTCGCCGGGAACTGCGCGAGGGCCGCGTCCCGGCGCGCGGTGTCCTCGGCGGCGCTCGCGGTGCTGGTGGCGGCGGCCGCGGTCGACGCGGGCGCGTCGCTGCCGCAGGCGGTGGCCCCGGCGAGGGCGGCGAGGCAGACGAGGGCTGCGGCGATCGGCGTGGAACGGTGTCGCACGGGGGTGCACTCCTCGGGTGGGCGGCGAAGCTCGGCAATTAGGTGAGGGTACCCAAATGCAGGGCAGCCTGCGCTAAAGAGTTCGTCGCGGACCCTTGAGCTGTCAAGTCGGGGTCCCACGCACGGCGACAGTTTCCGGCCGGTGCGGCCGCCTACCCGTGTCGACGGTCGGCGAGCGCGTTGAGCGCACCGGCCATCGCCGGCGCCCGATCCGTGGTGACCGTCAGCCGCTGCCCGTTCGCGGCGGTGAAGACGAGAGCAGGCCCGGTCTCGGTGACGACGCCGTAGTTGCCGCGACCCTTGGCCCGCAGACCCCAGCCACCGAAGTCGCGGAACGGCGCCACCTCGGTGACCTTCGCGCCCTCGAGCTCGTCGACGCCGTACCCGAGCGCGCACATGCCCATGTTGAACACCCGCAGCCCCGACTCGTCGACCACCACCCGGAACCGCAGCAGCCCGATCACCAGTGCGCTCACCGGCAGGAACACCGCCATCAGCCACCACGACCCCGCCAGTCGGCACAGCCCGACCGTCACCAGGGCGGCGACACCGACCAGCACCGCCGTGGTGCCGGTCCCCAGGCCGACCCGGGCCACGATCGGCAGGTCCACGGGCCCGCGCGGCAACCGGGCGTCGGGCGCCGCGACCGCCGACCGCCGTTCCCGATGGTCCCGCAGCAGGGACGCCCCGACCACGCCGACCGCCCCACCGACCAGGATCCCGACCACGATCGTCGTGGTGGACAGTCGCGCGTCGGCCGGATCGGTGAGGTCCAGATTCGCGGCCAGCAGGCCGAGCCACAGCGTCAGCATCAGCCCGGTGACGGCGGACCCCACGATGAGCATGGTGCGGCGCATCATCAGCATCGCCTGCGCGAGCGCGGCGACCGCGCTGGAGCCGCCCCCGACCAGGACGATGACCAGCACGAACGTCCATGCCGCCGACCCGGTCGCGGTGAAACTGTCGGCGCTGCCGTCCGCATTCCAGTGGATTGCCAGGGCGTCCGGCAGCCGCGGTCGCCACATCCGTGCCGTGACGAGGACCGTCGCCGCGGACAGCAGCGGCAGTCCGATTCCAAACGCCACCCCGGCCGGGTCGAATGCCCGCGATTCGCTCATGGCCGGATTATGCGCTCCGCGCCGGTGTGGCCAGCGGCGAACTCCGCTGCGCTCCGCGCCGGTGCGTGATTCTTACCCCCATGAGGGTAAAGATCACGCACAGTCGCCGGGGTGAGTTAGTGCGGCAGGCAGGCGCCCTTGAGGGAGCAGGAGCCGCAGGAGTCGGTGCCGCAGTCGGCGGCGGCCGCGGCATCGGCGTCGACAGCGGAGGTGGCGGCGGGCGCAGCGTCGTGCCCGCACCCGCAGGCGTCTCCGCACCCGGCGGGAGCTGCCGCCGCGGCGGCCCTGGCTCCGATGGCGCCGCCGTAGCCCGCGGTCATCAGGGCGGCGACGACGGCGACCGCCGCGACCGCGAGGCCACCGACGGTGGGCAGGGCCAGCGCGCCGACCCCGCCGATGACCAGCAGCAACGCGGCCGCGGCCAGCGTCGGCCCGGCGATCCGATTGGCGAGGGTGAAGGTCTCCTCGGAGGCGAGGGTGTCGGGGGTGCGGACCCCGGCCCAGCGGTTGCGCGGCAGTCGCCCGGTCATCCCGGCGACCGCGACGCCTCCGACGACGACGGCGACGACGAACAGCACGCTTGCAACGATGAGCACGACCACCAGGGTACGTCGGGGGCCGTCCCGTGGGCGTCCGAGGGTGACGCCCTAAGCTGGTCTCGGGAAATCCTGCCCGGAATCCGGGCGCGGACGCCCCTGACCGCGGAGCCCGCGGCGACCGGCCGCAGCCGTGTCCACCCTCGCAGGCTCCTCAGACCCCCGCGCAGAGAAGACAGCGAACAGTGACCGAGTCAGTGCAGCAGCCAGGCGGCGACGCGACCCCCCAGCACCGCTACACCGCGGACCTCGCGGGCCGTATCGAGGCGCACTGGCAGGATCAGTGGCGCGAGCGGGGCACCTTCAACGCCCCCAATCCGGTCGGCGATCTCGCCGGTGAGCTGCCCGCGGACAAACTGTTTGTGCAGGACATGTTCCCGTACCCGTCCGGTGCGGGCCTGCACGTGGGTCACCCGCTCGGCTACATCGCGACGGACGTGTTCGCCCGGTTCCACCGGATGAACGGGCACAACGTGCTGCACACCCTCGGGTACGACGCGTTCGGACTGCCCGCCGAGCAGTACGCGGTGCAGACCGGCACCCACCCCCGCACCACCACCGAGGCGAACATCGCGAACATGACGCGGCAGTTGCGCCGTCTCGGTCTCGGGCACGACGAGCGCCGGTCCGTCGCCACCACCGACGTCGACTTCTACCACTGGACGCAGTGGATCTTCCTGCAGATCTACAACGCCTGGTACGACACCGAGCTGAATCGGGCCCGCCCGGTTGCCGAGTTGGAGGCGGAGTTCGCCGCGGGCACCCGCTCTCCCGCCGACGGCCGCGCCTGGGCGGACCTGTCGGCCGCCGAGAAGCATGCCGAACTCGACTCGTACCGCCTTGTCTACCAGTCGGATTCGATGGTCAACTGGTGCCCCGGACTGGGTACGGTACTGGCCAACGAGGAGGTCACCGCCGACGGACGCTCCGAGCGCGGCAACTTCCCGGTCTTCCGGAAGCACCTGCGGCAGTGGATGATGCGGATCACCGCCTACTCCGACCGGCTCACCGACGACCTCGAGTACCTGGACTGGCCGGAGAAGGTCAAGTCCATGCAGCGCAACTGGATTGGACGCAGCCAGGGCGCCCGGGTCAAGTTCGCCGCGCACCGGGAGCACGCCTCCGTTGCCCCGGACTACGACATCGAGGTGTTCACCACCCGCGCCGACACCCTGTTCGGAGCCACCTACGTCGCGCTCGCCCCCGAGCATGACCTCGTCGACACGCTCGTCGCCGACGTGTACCCCGACGGCACCGACCCGCGCTGGACTAGTGGCGCTGCGACCCCGACCGAGGCGGTCGCCGCCTACCGCGCCGCGATCGCCGCGAAGTCGGACCTCGAGCGGCAGGAAAGCAAGGAGAAGACCGGCGTCTTCCTCGGTTCCTACGCGGTCAATCCGGTGAACGGGCACAAGGTTCCGGTGTTCATCGCCGACTACGTGCTCACCGGGTACGGCACCGGCGCCGTGATGGCCGTGCCCGGCCACGATCACCGCGACTGGGAGTTCGCCACCGAACTGGGCCTGCCGATCGTCGAGGTCATCGCGGGCGGCGACGTCACCGAGGCCGCGTACTCCGGCGACGGCCCGCTGGTGAATTCCGACTATCTCGACGGGCTGAGCATCGCCGAGGCGAAGAAGGCCGTCATCGCCCGACTCGAGGCCGACGGCCGCGGCGAGGGCACCATCCAGTACAAGCTGCGGGACTGGCTGTTCGCCCGGCAGCGGTACTGGGGCGAGCCGTTCCCGGTCGTCTACGACGAGCAGGGGCTCGCGCACGCACTGCCGGATTCCGCGCTGCCGGTGGAACTTCCGGAGGTCGAGGACTACGCCCCGGTGTCCTTCGACCCGGACGACGCGAGCTCCGAGCCGTCCCCGCCGCTGGCGAAGGCGTCGGACTGGGTGAACGTCGAGCTCGACCTCGGCGACGGCATGCAGAGCTACCACCGCGACACCAACGTGATGCCGCAGTGGGCGGGCAGCTCCTGGTACCAGCTGCGCTACATCGACCCCACAAACTCGGATGCGTTCTGCGCCAAGGAGAACGAGCAGTACTGGATGGGTCCGCGGCCGGAGCTGCACGGCCCGAACGATCCCGGCGGCCTCGACCTGTACGTCGGCGGCGTCGAGCATGCGGTGCTGCACCTGCTGTACTCGCGGTTCTGGCACAAGGTGCTCTTCGACCTCGGGCACGTCAGCTCGTCCGAGCCGTACCGACGCCTGTACAACCAGGGCTACATCCAGGCGTACGCGTACACCGACAGCCGCGGCGTGTACGTGCCCGCCGCGGACGTCGTGGAGGAGGGCGGCAAGTACTTCTACGAGGGCGCCGAGGTTAACCGCGAGTACGGCAAGATGGGCAAGTCCCTGAAGAACGCCGTTGCGCCGGACGAGATCTGCGACGACTACGGCGCCGACACGCTGCGCGTCTACGAGATGTCGATGGGCCCGCTGGACACCTCCCGGCCGTGGGCCACCAAGGACGTCGTCGGCGCGCAGCGGTTCCTGCAGCGCGCGTGGCGCACCGTCGTCGACGAGGAGACCGGGGCGCTGCGCGTCACCGACGCCGAGCCGACCGAGGACACCCTGCGGGCGGTGCACCGGGCGATCGACGGGGTCACCGCCGACTACACGGCGCTGCGCGACAACACCGCGATCGCGAAGCTGATCGAGCTGACCAACCACCTCACCAAGGCGTACCCGGACGGGGCGCCGCGGGCCGCGGTGGAGCCGCTGGTGCTGATGCTGGCACCGGTCGCGCCGCACGTCGCGGAGGAGCTGTGGTCCCGGCTCGGTAACGAGATCTCGCTGGCGCACGGGCCGTTCCCGACCGCGGACGAGAGGTGGCTGGCCCTGGATTCCGTCGAGTACCCGATCCAGGTCAACGGCAAGGTTCGCAGCCGCATCACCGTTGCCGCGGACGCCGACCCGAAGACCATCGAGGCCGCCGCCCTCGCGGACGAGAAGATCGTCGCGTTCCTGGAGGGCAACGCCCCCCGCAAGGTGATCGTCGTCCCGGGCAAGATGGTGAACGTCGTCAAGTAGGCGAGCCGCCGCATCCGATGAATGGGGGTTCATGCGTCACGTCCGGCAGGCGAATGACCCATGAACCCCCATTCAACGGGCGGCGGGGCGCGTGTCGTGCCGGTACTCTTCGATTCTGAAACGTGTTCTAGAAATCGAAGGGAAACCGGCATGGCACCGTCACGCGAGAGCATTCAGGCCACCATCGAGTCGTACGTGAAGTCGGTCGCCGGGGGCACCGTCGACGACGTGCTCGCGCTGTACGCGCCGGGCGCGACCGTCGAGGATCCGGTCGGCACCGAGCCGCGCACCACCGAGGCGGCGCTGCGCGAGTTCTACGGCATCATCGAGCCGCTCGAGCAGACCGTCGAGCTCGGCATCGTCAAGATCGCCGCCGACCACGCCGCGTTCAACTTCACCCTCACCACCCACATGGGTGAGCAGAAGGTCGAGATCTCCGTCATCGACGTGATGACCTTCGACGACGACGCCAAGATCACCAGCATGAAGGCGATCTGGGGCCCCGAGGACATGGTCGCCCGCTGACCAACCCGAGGTTCCGTAATGTCACATTGGGGAACGTCACGTGAGCCAATGTGACATTACGGAACCCGAACGGGGTGTCAGGCGGCGCGGGCGAAGGTGGCCCAGGCGCGGGCCGCGATCCGTCCCCCGCCCGCGACGGCGGTGAGCACCACGTCGATGCGCGGCTCCCCGTCCGCGGTGTACTCCTGCAGCACCTCCCCGGTGCAGGAGAGCGCCTCGCCCGCGGCGACCGGCTCGACCAGCCGGGTCCGGAACCGGCGGACCGACTCGGCGCCGAGCCAGTCGGTGGCGTAGTTCGCGAGCAGCCCGACGGCCGCGGTGTCCCCGCCCGACCCCTGGGTCCAGGCGTCCGCGATCAGCCTGCCGTCCGCGTCCCGGTACTCGGTGAGGCGGTCGTGGTCGCCGTCGCGGACGGTGACCCGGAGCAGGTCGCCCGCGCGGGGAGGCAGCCCGAAGAACCGGCAGTCGCGTTCGAGCGGCAGGTCGTGCCCGCCGGCGACGGGGTCGGTGCCGCACAGGTAGGTCGGGGGGACGACGGGCCGGGAGTCCCGGTAGGCGGTGTTGGTGCACCCGGTCGCGTCCGCGAACGCGCGAATCCTGTCGGGGTCGACGACGAACCGGCCGTCCTCGTGCTGCAGGGTCTCCATGCGTTGCCTCCGATCGGTGCCGATGACCGACGCTAGGCCCGGCGCCGCGCAGGCCGTCGCCCGGTTCCCGCTGATCGGGAGCCCGGCACTGTCGCTTCCGCCCGCCGACGTCGGCCGGAAACCGGGCTGGCCGCCGAATACCGGGAGCGAGCCCACTGACCGGGACAGCGGATGGCATAGTGCCTGCTGGCACTCGATCCTGTCGGGGCCCGTTTCGTCAGGAGGAATCACACATGAGTGCAGAACAGACCGCTGTCGCCGAGCACATCGAGCTGTCCGGTCCCGACGCCGCCACCTTGCGCAAGGTGATGAGCCACTTCTGCACGGGCGTCGCGGTGATCACCGCGCACGACGGCGAGCGCCCCCTCGGGTTCACCTGCCAGTCCGTGGTGTCGCTGTCGCTCGAGCCGCCGTTCGTCTCGTTCTGCCCGACGAAGACGTCGAAGAGCTGGCCGCTGCTGCGCGAGGCCCGGCACCTGTGCATCAACGTGCTCGCGCACGACCAGAAGGACATCTGCGGCCAGTTCGCGACCAGCGGCGCCGACAAGTTCGCCGGCGTCTCCTGGTCGACGGCCCCGAACGGTGCGCCCGCGCTGGACGGCACGCTGGCCCGGATCGACGCGACCGTCGAGGTCGAGCACGACGCCGGTGACCACACCATCGTGATCGCCCGCATCACCGATCTGACCGCCGACGTCGATCGTCAGCCGCTGCTCTTCTTCAAGGGCGGCTACGGAGACTTCGCCGCGCACTGACCGGCCCGGCCCCGGTCAGGAGCCGTCGGCGAGCGATCCGGCCGCCGACCCGGATCCGAGTCCGGGCTCGGCTCCGGTCAACACCGGCAGGAACGTGTCGGCGATCACCTGGTGTCCCTCCCTGTTGGCGTGAATGTCCTTGTACGGGGTGCACATCCATGTCCATCGGCAGATCTGGGCGACATTGTGCGGCACCTCCCCGATGCCGGGGAGGGTGACGGGGTTGCCGAAATCGTTGTTGGCGAACGCCGCTGCGACGTCGGCGGTCTTCCAGTCGGCGGACGCGTTGGCGTCGGCGATGGTGGCGCTGAGCACGTTGTTAGCGACGGCGGTGGCGTTGGCGACGAGCCTGCCGGTGCCGCCGCCGATCCAGCCGGCGAGGGCCGGGTCGTAGTAGGTCATCCCGACGTAGCGGACGTCCGGGCCGCCCGCCTCCGTCAGCTGACTGTTCATCGTGGCGATGTTCTGCCGAATCGTCGCGAGTTCGTCTGTGATGCACCCGATGTCGGGTAGCCCGCCGGACCCCGATCCGCTGAGGCAGTGGTTGACGTCATTGCCGCCGATCCCCTCGCTGACGTACCGGACCTGCCCGCGATGCTCGGTGAGGAACCGTGTTGCCGCGTCGAGTTGCGAGGTCGCATCCGGGTACACGCACCTGCCGCCGTTCATCATCGTCTCGGTGGTCTCGCCGGCGCAGCCGAGCCGGACGTGTTGCAGGGTCGGCTCCTCGGCGCGCAGTGCGGCGTAGATCCGGTCGGTGTACGCGAAGTCCTCGTTGGTGGCGGTGTCCGGCTGGTATCCGGTGGCCAGGGAGTCCCCGAGCGAGACGTAGTAGGTCGGGGCGGGCGTCGGGTCCGCCCCGGCGGGCGCGACCGAGAGCAGGAGCGCGGCGGCGGCCGCGGATGCGAGGGTGATCAGGGTGTGACGCATGGGCGAACCTCCGTGGGTGGGCTGCCCGCGAGGCTAGGCCCCGCCCGCGGTGTCCGCCGACGTTCGCGCGGAATCGTTACCGCCCCGCGCGCACCGAAACGACAATTACGGTTCCACTGGTAACGGAATTGTCCTAGGCTCGGGTGACCCGCGACCGGAGGACATCGACGTGACCAACCCCGACGTGCTTGCGCCAGCCAAGCTCGGCCCGATCACCCTGCGCAACCGCATCATCAAGTCGGCCACCTTCGAGGGGAAGACCCCGAACGCCCTGGTCACCGACGACCTCATCGAGTTCCACCGGCGCCCCGCCGCCGGCGGGGTCGGGATGTCGACCGTGGCCTACTGCGCGGTCGCGCCCGAGGGCCGCACCGAGTACGGGCAGCTGTGGATGCGGCCCGAGGTGGTGCCCGGACTGCGCAGGCTCACCGACGCTATCCACGCCGAGGGGGCCGCCGCGTCCGCCCAGATCGGCCACGCCGGGCCGGTGGCCAACGCGAAGTCGAACGGGTATCCCGCCCTCGCTCCGTCCCCCTCCTTCAATCCGCTGAGCATGAAGATGACGCGGTCCGCGACCCGGGACGACATCGCCCGGATCACCGCCGCGCACGCGGACGCCGCGCGGCACGCGATCGAGGGCGGCTTCGACGCCGTCGAGATCCACTTCGGGCACAACTACTTCGCCAGCTCGTTCCTCAGCCGGGCGACGAACCATCGCAAGGACGGCTACGGCGGGTCGCTGGAGAACCGGGCCCGCATCGTCCGGGACATCGCGCTCGCCGTCCGGGAGGCGGTCGGCGACCGAATCGCGATCCTCGCGAAACTGAACATCGATGACGGTGTCCCCGGCGGCTTCTGGGTCGACGAGGCGATCCAGGTCGCGCAGTGGCTCGAGGCCGACGGCGGGCTGGACGCGCTGGAGCTGACGATGGGCAGCTCGCTGCTCAACCCGATGTACCTGTTCCGCGGCGACGCCCCGGTGCACGAGTTCGCGCAGGCGATGTCGCAGCCGCTGCTCCGGGCCGGGGTGAAGGCGGTCGGCAAGAAGTTCATCCGCACGTACCCGTACGAGCCGCTGTTTATGCTCGAGTCCGCCAGGCAGATCCGCGCCGCCGTCGACCTGCCGCTCGTGCTGCTCGGCGGCGTCACCGACCGGGCGGGCATGGACACCGCGATGGCGGAGGGGTTCCAGTTCGTCGCGATGGCCCGCGCCCTGCTCCGCGAACCCGACCTGGTCAACCGGATCGCCGCGGACGAGCGCACCCGGTCGCTGTGCATCCACTGCAACAAGTGCATGCCGACGATCTTCTCCGGCGCTCGCTGCGTGCTGGTGGAACGGAAGTAGCCGCCGCCCTGCGCGGTTGGCCGATCAGCGCCCGGTCGGGCGCAGCACGATCTCCGTCGGGTGCGCGTCGCGCGGCGCGTCCACGGCGCCCCGGACCGCCCGCGCGACCGAGGCGGTCGCGAGGAACCGCGCGGGCTCGTAGGTCCCGCCCTCCGCGGCGACGATCGCGCGCTGCATGTCGGTGTCGATCCGCCCCGGGTGGACGGAGGTGACGCGCAGCGCCGGTTCCTCCGCGCGCAGGGCATCGCCGAACGCACGCAGCGCGAACTTGCTCGCCGCATAGCCGCCCCATCCCGGGTTGGCGCGTAGGCCCGCACCCGAATTGATCAGCACCACATGGCCATTCGCGGAACGGAGCGCGGGAAGTAGCAGCCGGGTCAGCTCGACGACGGCAAGCACATTGGCCTCGTACATGTCCCGCCACGCCGCGATCGGGGTGCCCTCGACGGTGCCGATCTCCGCGACGCCTGCGTTGTGCACCAGGACGTCCAGCCGGTCGATGCCCGCGACCGCAGCGGCAACGGCGGCATGATCGGTCAGGTCCACCGGCCATCCGCGGGCCGAGTCGAGTTCGGCGACGATCGCGGTCAGCGAATCCGCCGTGCGGGCACCGAGGAGGAGGTCGTGGGTCGGGGCGAGCTCACGGGCGATGGCGGCGCCGAGGCCGCGGCCTGCCCCGGTGATCAGTGCTGTCGGGCGCATGGGTCGAACGATAGGCCCCCCGGAGCGGGACTCGGTCGATCGCGTCGACGGTGCATGTCGCGCGCTGCGGGGTGGCCGGGTCGTACCTAGACTCGAGAGGCCATGATCACCCCGCGCCGACGGGCGAAGGAGGTAGCGCGTCAGCTACATTCTGGTTACGAGTCTGGTGCCGTATCGGCGCCGTGGTCCGTGTTGTTCCACCGGACCGTGCGGACCCGGGCGAGCAGGAAGGAAGTCGCGAACATGGGATCCGGCAAGGAATCGAAGGGGTCCGGTGCAGCACCGGGCGGGAAGTCCGGGGGCGTCCCGTTCGCCGTCGGCGACAGCGTGGTGACCAGGGCCGACCCGGTGTCGGGCAAGGGTGATCCGACGCAGGAATCCGGCGTCATCGTCGACGATTTCGGTGGTGCGCTGGTCGAGGATGAGGCCGACTACGGCCGCGACTGGGCGCTCGCCAAGCGGTGGGCGATCAAGCTCGACGACGGGCGGCTGGTGTTCCGCAGCTCCGACGAGGTGTCCCGGCCCAAGGGCTGACGCACCGGCAACTCCCCGGCCCGGCGGGCATGGCGCCCCGGCGGGCCGCACACTGGTGGGCATGTCGGATCCCGGTTTCACGCCAACCCAGCTCGCGGCGCGCGCCGCCTACCTGCTGCGGGGCAATGATCTGGGAACGATGACCAGCGCCGCTCCCCGCCTGTACCCGCACATGTGGAGCTGGGACGCGGCCTTCGTCGCGGTGGGGCTGGCGCCGCTGAGCGTCGAGCGGGCCGTCGTCGAGCTCGACACCCTGCTCTCCGCGCAGTGGCGCAACGGAATGATCCCGCACATCGTGTTCGCGAAC
Source organism: Rhodococcus sp. NPDC054953 (assembly GCF_053609225.1). NCBI lineage: Bacteria > Bacillati > Actinomycetota > Actinomycetes > Mycobacteriales > Nocardiaceae > Rhodococcus > Rhodococcus sp. NPDC054953. The sequence goes on from NZ_JBSGXD010000013.1 coordinate 101,824, forward strand.
GGTGTCGACGGCTACTTCCCCGGGCCGGACCGCTGGGCGACCGAGCTGGCCGCGGCCGCCCCATCGACACCCCGGACCTCCGGGATCACCCAACCCCCGGTGCACGCCATCGCGGTGCAGCGGATCCTCGACCACTCCCGCAGGCACGGCCGCAGCACCCGCGCGGTCGCCGAGGAGTTCCTCGATCGCCGGTGGCCCGACCTGATGCGCTGGCACCGCTGGCTCGCACACGCCCGCGACCCGAAGGGGTCGGGCCGGGTGACGCTCTACCACGGCTGGGAGTCCGGTATGGACAACTCCCCGCGCTGGGATATGCCGTACGCCAACGTGATACCCGGGCCGGTGCCGGCCTATCGGCGTGCCGACACCATCATCGTCGAGGACCCGGCGCAGCGGCCCAGCGACGCCGAATACGACCGCTACCTGTGGCTGCTTGAGGAGATGAAGCAGGTCAGCTACGACGACACGGACCTGGCGTCGGCGATGAGCTTCGCGGTCGAGGACGTGTTCGTCAGCGCGATCTTCGCGCTCGCCTGCGACGTGCTCGCCACCATTGGCGAGGAGCATGCGGCCCCGCGCGCCGACGTCCGCGACCTGCACGAGTGGGCGGCCCGGTTCCGCGCCGGGGTCGTCGCGACCACCGACCCGCGGTCCGGCGCGGCCCGCGACCTCGACCTGCGGTCCGGACGGTGGATCGGCACCGACACGCTCGCGACGTTCGCGCCGCTGCTATGCGGCGGCCTGCCCCGCGACAGCGAACGGGCCCTGCTTCGGATCTTCGAGGGGCCCCGCTTCTGTGGGCATCCGGACCTGAAGTACGCGGTGCCCCCGTCGACGTCCCCGGTGTCCGCGGACTTCCGGGCCAGCGAGTACTGGCGCGGGCCGGTGTGGCCGGTGATGACGTGGCTGTTCTCCTGGTCGTTCGCGCGTCGCGGCTGGGCCGAGCGGTCCCGGCAGCTGCGCGCCGAGGGTCTCCGTCAGGCCAGTGACGGCAGCTTCGCCGAGTACTACGAGCCGTTCACCGGGGAGCCCCTCGGCAGCATGCAGCAGTCGTGGACGGCGGCGGCGGTCCTGGACTGGCTGGGCTGAGCGGGGACTGGCTGGGCTGAGCGGGGACTGGCTGGGCTGGGCGGGCCGCGTTCGAACAGGCGATAACGATTGTGTCGGCCGCCACATCACGGTTCGGGTATCGGTCTAGGGTCGTGCCATGACGTCGCCGCGCCGTGGTCGTATCCGACCTGCCCGTCGTATCCGACATGTCATCCGGTTCGCGCCACTGGTGGTGGCGGGGGCGCTTGCGATGGGCCTGCCCGGGGTGGCGGCCGCCGGACCCGTCAAGGGGCCGGACGTCGCGTCCTGGCAGCACCCGGGCGGCGCGGGCATCGATTGGTTCGCCGTCCGCGCGTCGGGGCATCAGTTCGCGATGGTCAAGGCCACCGAGGGCCTGAACTACGTCAACCCGTACTTCGTGCAGGACGGGATCGGGATGCGGCTCGCGGGCATGGTCCGCGGCGCCTACCACTACGCCGACGTCCGGGCGTCCCCGGAGGCGCAGGCCGCGTTCTTCGCGGCAACCGCGTTCCCGGTGGTCAGCGGCGGCCTTCCGCCGGTGCTGGACCTCGAGGACGCCAAGGGGCTGCCGCCGGCCGCGGTGATCGACTGGACCCGCCGCTACCTGAGGGCGGTCGAGTCGCTCACCGGGGACAAGCCGATCATCTACACGTACCCGCACTTCTGGCGGACCGCGATGGCGAACACCACCGAGTTCTCGCACTATCCGCTGTGGATCGCCGACTACAACGGCAAGAACCAGCCGGGACCGCTGCCCGGCGGGTGGTCGCACTGGACGTTCTGGCAGTACACCGACTCCGGCCGCATTCCCGGCGTCAACGCCGCGATCGACCTGAACATCTACGGCGGCGGCCTCGGCGACATCAACCGGTTCTCGAACCCGTTCGGCTCGTAACTCAGGTGCGCTACGACCCGACCGCGCCGCCCGCGCCGCGCCACACGGCGACCACGGACGGTCGCGGCTGCGCGGCGCCGCCGTCGGGCCAGTGTGACTGAGGCCTGTCGGCGCTTGCTCCGTCGACCTCGCCAGGATGCTGCACACACAACACGACCCGCCGGCCGTCGACGATGGGGCCGCACGTTTCGCCGCCCTTCGGGACGGTGAGGAACTGCTTGGTCTCGCCGCGCCGCTCCCCCTCCAACGCGACCGCGAACAGGCCATCGTTCGACTTGAGTGCGTTGCCGTCGGTGGAGATCCACAGGTTGCCGTGCGGGTCGAACGCCAGGTTGTCCGGGCAGGAGATCGGGCTGACCTGTGTCTTGTCGAAGCCGCCGAAGTAGGTGTCGGCGGCGGCCGGGTCACCACACACCAGCAGCAGGTTCCACACGAAGTCGGTGCCCGCGTGGTCGTCCTCGATCTCGAGCACCTGGCCGTTCTTGTTGTTGCTGCGCGGGTTCGCCTCGTCCGCCTGCGCCTTCCCGTCGGTGCCGCGCTGGCTGTTGTTCGTCAGGGCGACGTACACCTTGCCGGTCTTCGGGTTGGGCTCGAAGTCCTCGGGCCGGTCCATCTTGGTTGCGCCGACCTTGTCCCCGGCGATCCGGGTGAAGACCGCCACTTCCTCGGCCGACATGTCGTCGACGAGGGACTCGCCGCGGCCGTCCTCCCCGGTGCGCAGGATCGGGATCCACTCTCCCTTGCCGGAGAACCGGCCGTCGGACGGCAGCTTCCCAGAACCGTCGACCTCGTCGGGTGAGTCACCGCTGAGCTTCGCGACGTACAGGGTGCCCGCATCGAGGATCGTCAGGTTGTGCCGCATGCTGGCCTGTCCGCCGCCGGGCACCATCTTGCGGCTGGAGACAAACTTGTACATGTAGTCGAACCGCTCGTCGTCGCCGCTGTACGCGACGACGGTGCCGTCACCGGTGACGTGGATGGTCGCCGCCTCGTGCTTGAACCGTCCTAGGGCGGTGTGCTTGATCGGCGTCGACGCCGGATCCCACGGGTTGACCTCGACGACATAGCCGAACCGGTTGGCCTCGTTGGGTTCCTGCGTGAGGTCGAAGCGGTGGTCGAGGCGTTCCCACTTGCGTTCGCTGGCGTCGCCGGACAGGCCGTACCGCTTGAGGCGCGCGGCCGCGGTGGCGTCGGTGACCTGTGCGGCGTTCGCGAAATACTGGTTGAAGTTCTCCTCGCCGGACAGCACGGTGCCCCACGGGGTGAGCCCGCCCGCGCAGTTGTTCAGGGTGCCGAGGACCTTGGTTCCGGTCGGGTCGGCGGACGTCCTGAGCAGTGCCGAGCCGGCCGCCGGACCGGTGACGTGGAATTCGGTGGTCGCGGTGATGCGGCGGTTCTGCGGGCCGAATTCCGGGGTGAGACGGCCGGACTGAAAGTCGCCGCGGACCTTGACGACCGACAGGCCGTGCGCGGCGAGCCCGATCCGGATCTGCTCGTCGGTCGGGTTCTCGGGGTCGTAGCCGTGGAACATGAACGGCTCGGTGCTGTACTCGTGATTGACGACGAGCAGGTAGGCGAGCGGCTCCCCGGGGATCGGGAGCAGGCCGGCGAAGTCGTTGTTGAAGCCGAACTGCCGCTCCTGTGCCGCGGCAGTCTGGTTCGCGAAGTCGAAGGCGGGCGCGTCCGGCAGCACCGGGTCACCCCAGCGGATGACGACGGCCTGCTCGTATCCGGCGGGGACGACGACCTCGTCGAGGGTGTTCGGCGCGACCGGGGCGAACCCCATTCCCGGCGCGGAGCTGCCGCCTTCGAGTGAGCCACCGCCCAGCGAACCGGTCTGCGCCGTCGCGTCGTTCGAGCACCCGGCGAGGACACCACCCGCCCCGACCGCAAGGACGGTGGTCGCGCCCGCCTTGAGTGCCCCGCGCCGCGACAGGACGGTGCGCACGATGTCGCCGAAATACTCGCCGCCCGAGGTGTTGGGCACGTCGTGGGAACAGGCGTCGCCGCACTTGTAGCGGCAGGTCACGTTCGACCGCGAGGACTGGCCGTCGTGAGTCACGAAAAGGGCAAGGGGCTTGAGCTTCACAGGTACTCCTGGCAGAAGGGCGACGACCCGGCGACCGTAGAAGGCGCAAGTAATGGAATGGGAACGTCCGGGTGAACGCGCACCCAACGTGGGTCCGACTGCCGGGGACCGCGGTTACAGCACCTGCGAGAGGAAGTTCTGCAGCCGTTCGGTCTGCGGATCGTCGAACAGTGCGTCGGGTGCACCCGTCTCCACCGCGACGCCGCCGTCCATGAACAGGACGGTATCGGACACCGTTCGCGCGAAACCCATTTCGTGGGTGACGACGATCATCGACATGCCGCCCGCGGCCAGGTCGCTCATCAGCGCGAGGACCCCCTTGACGAGTTCGGGGTCGAGTGCGGAGGTGGCCTCGTCGAAGAACATGATCTCCGGCCGCATCGCCAGCGCCCGCGCGATCGCGACCCGCTGCTGCTGCCCACCGGACAGGTTCGCCGGCCGCGAATCCGCCTTCGCGCGCAGCCCGACGAGGTCGAGCTGTTCGAGGGCCAGTTCGCGCGCCGCGTCCCTGGTCAGGCCCCGCAGCTTCCTGGGTCCGAGGGCGACGTTGTCGGCGACGGTGCGGTGCGGGAACAGGTTGAACTGTTGGAACACCATGCCGATCCGCTGCCGCAGCGCGTCGGGGTCGTCGCGCAGCACCGAGCGGCCGTCGAGGAGGATGTCGCCGGCGTCGGGTTCGTGGAGCCGGTTGAGCACCCGCAGCAGCGTCGACTTCCCGGACCCGGACGGGCCGATGACCGACGTGGTTGCCCCGGCGTCGACATGGACGTCCACGCCGCGCAGGATCTTGTTGCTGCCGAACGCGAGGTGCAGTCCGGTCCCGGTCAGGGATCCGGAGCGGGTGTCGGCGGTGGGTGCGGTCAACGTCCTATCCCCTCTCCACGACGATCGCCTGGTCGAGCTCGTCGAGGGTGCCGGAGGTGTCGGCCTTCCCGGTTCGCAGCCGCTTGTCGATGTGGTTCACCAGGTGCGTGAGCGGAATCGTCAACACCAGGTAGAACAGGCCGGCCGCGACGAGCGGCGACAGGTTCCCGGTCTGCGCGTTCAGATCCCGGCCGACGGCGAACAGTTCCCGCTGGGTGGCGAGCAGGCCGAGGAAGTAGATCAGTGACGAGTCCTTGATCAGCGCGATGAACTGGTTCATCAACGCGGGCAGCACCCGGCGCACCCCCTGCGGGATCACCACCAGGGTCATCGCCCTGCGGTAGCCGAATCCGATGGCCCGCGCGGCCTCCATCTGTCCCGGTTCGACGCTCTGGATCCCGGACCGGAAGATCTCCCCGATGTAGGCGGCGGCCAGCAGCGCCAGCGCCGCGGCGCCGAGCCAGTAGGGGTTGTTCCCGGTGAGGTTCTTGACCAGGGGGCCGACCCCGAGACCGACGATCAGGATGATCACCACCGCGGGCAGGCCGCGGAAGACGTCGGTGTAGACGCGGGCAGGCCACCGCAGCCACCGGGTCCGGGAGATGCCTGCCATCGCGAGCAGCATCCCGAGGATGGTGCCGACGATGCCGGAGGTGAGGGCGAGGATCACCGTGTTCGGGAGCCCGGTCGTGAGCAGGTCGGGGATCGCCTTGCGGTACAACTCCCAGTTGAAGAACGTGTCCCGGAGCTGCGCGGCCGTCGATTTCGGGGCGGTCTGCTCGGCGGCGGGATCCTGCGCGTGTTCGGCGGCCAACGCCGCGAAGTCGGGCAGCACCGGCTCCGGTGCTGCCCGACTGCCGGGCTTCCATCCGGGCGGCAGCTGACGCGGCACCCACTCCGAGTACAGCCGCGACCAGGTGCCGTCGGCGATGACTGCATCGAGGCCGGAGTTCAGCGCGTCGATCAGGGGCTGGTTGCCCGGCGCCACCGCCCACCCGACGAAGTTGTTGAGGCTGAAGGTGTTCTGCACGATCGAGGTGGCGTCGCCGGGTTTGATCGCGCCCTCCGCCTGCTGCGACGGGGCCACCCAGGCGTCGATCTGCCCGGACTTGAGGTTCGCGTACGCGGTGTTGTAATCCGGGAATTTCACCGGGTCCAGCTTCAGCGTGTTGACGACGTAGTCGTCCTGCACGGTGCCCTGCACCACCCCGATCCTGGTGCCCGCGTTCAGGTCCGAGAACGATCGGACCGGCCCGCCGTTCGGGGCGACCAGGGAGAAGTAGCCGAAATCGTAGCCGTTGGTGAAGCCGACGGTCCTGCGGCGGTCGTCGGTGGTGGTGATCGACGACGAGCCGACGTCGAACCGGCGGTTCGCGACCTGGGAGAGCAGACCGGCGAATTCGGTGCCCGAGAACTGGATCTGCAGGCCGAGCTTCGCGGCGATCGCCCGCAGCAGCTCGTTGTCGAAACCGGTGAAGGTGCCCGCGGAGTTGACGCAGATGCTCGGCGGCGCGTCGGAGAGGGTCCCGACGCTGATCGTTCCCGGCACGATCAGCCCAAGCGCGGCGGTGTCGATCCGGTCGAGGGGCGTCGTCGTCGCGGTGGTGTACCGGTCCTCCCCCGCCGCGGCGGCAGCGGCGTCCAGGTTCGTCGGGGCCGCCGCAGCCGCACCGACCCCGGGCGGCGAGCACAGGTCGGTGGTCGAGCCACCCGATCCCGCGCCGCACGCGGTGACGGCCCCCGCCACCAGCACCATCAGCAGCGCGAGTACCCACAGCCTGACCGATCGGGTCATGGCGTGAGCCTAATCGCATCGGCGCCGTCTCACCGGGTGGCAGCGTCCGACCCGCCCGCGCCGTCCAGCAGTTCGGCCAGGTGCAGGCTGCGGATCCCGGCGAGGTCCCGGATCTGAGTACTGCAGGAAAATCCGTCGGCCAGCACCGTCGCGCCGGGGTGGTCCCGGATCTGCTGCAGGACACCCGCTTCGGCGATGCGGACGGAAATCTCGTAGTGACCCTTCTCCATGCCGAAGTTGCCGGCCAGCCCGCAGCAGCCCGCCACGGTGACGACGTCCGCGCCCGCGGCGCGCAGGACCCGGAGGTCGGCGTCGTAGCCCATCACCGCGTGCTGATGGCAGTGCGGCTGCACGACCACCGGCAGCCCGTCCAGGCGGGGCGGGCGCCAACCGGCCCGCATCGCGGCGTCGAGCAGCTCGCCGAGGGTGCGGACCGATTCCGCCACGGCGGCGGCCCGCGGGTCGCCGGGCAGCAGTTCGGTCAGGTCCGACCGCAGCACCGCGGTGCACGACGGTTCCACCCCGACGATGGCCCGGCCCGCCGCGACGTGGCCGCCGAGCCGGTGCACGGTATCCCGCAGCCTGCGTTTCGCGGCGTCGAGCTGCCCGGTGGTGATCAGTGTCAGTCCGCAGCAGGCGCCGGGAGCGGCGATCTCGACGCCGTAGCCCGCGTCCTCAAGCAGCCGGACGGCCGCGTGTCCGGGTCCGGGACGGAAGTACTCGGTGAACGAATCCGACCACAGCACAATGGAACCAAGGGGAGCTGGGCCGTCTCGGCGAGGGTCGGCCGTCGACGCCGTGAACCGGCGGCGGGCGAGCTCGACCATCGACCGGCGGGTGTCGACGCCCGCCAGCGCCAGCATCGGCCTCGCGACCGCCCGGCGCCGGGTCGCGGCGTTGACCAGGGCCGCGACCGGTGACGCCAGTCTCGCCCAGGTCGGCAGCCGGCCCAGCGTGTAGTGGCTGATCGGCCGGACCCTGCCCCGGTATGCGCGGTACAGGGTCTCGGACTTGTAGCTGGCCATGTCGATGCCGGTCGGGCACTCGCTGCCGCACGCCTTGCAGGACAGGCACAGGTCCAGCGAGTCGCGGACCTCGGTGGCGTTCCAGCCGCGGATCAGGCTGCCGTTCGCCATGTCCTGCAGCACCCGGGCGCGGCCGCGGGTGGAGTCCTTCTCGTCGCGGGTGGCCCGGTACGACGGGCACATGAACCCGTCGTCGGCGCGGCACTTCCCGACACCGACGCAGCGGTGCACCGCCCTCGACAGGTCACCCCCGTCGGATGTGAACCCGAACCCGCCCGTCGCGGGCAGGGGAAGTGCCGCTGGCCTGCGCAGGTTGTGGTCGAACGGTTCCGGGTCGACGATGACGCCGGGGTTGCACAGATTGTCGGGGTCGAACAGGGCCTTGAACGCGCGGAACGCCGCCAGCGCTGCCGGGGAGTACATGTCGGCGAGCAGCTCGCCGCGGGCGCGGCCATCGCCGTGCTCCCCGGACGGCGACCCGCCGTGCCCGAGGACGAGATGCGAGGCGGCCCGGATGAACGGCCGCATCTCCTCCGGACGGTCCTCGAGCGGCAGGTCGATCCGCACGTGCACGCACCCGTCCCCGAAGTGCCCGTAGACGAGCCCCTCGACGCCGTGATCGGTCATCAGGTCGTCGAACTCGCGCAGGTACCGGCCGAGCCGTTCCGGCGGGACCGCGGCATCCTCCCAGCCGGGCCACGCCTGACCGCCCGACGCGGTGCGACCGGCGAGCCCGGCGCCGTCGGCGCGGATCTTCCACAGCCGCGCGGCGTCCGGGCCCGGGGGGAGCACCGCCGCGTCGACGGCGTTGCTCGCCGCGATCAGCAGGCGTCCCGCGTCCAGCCCGTCCGCCACGGTGTCGCCCGCCATCTCGACGAACAACCAGCCGCGGCCACGCGGCAGCGCAGGGACCGCGCCGTTGCCGTGCACGCGGCGCACCACGTCCACCAGCCGGGAATCCATGCCCTCCATCGCAAGCGGCTTGAACGGCAACAGGTTCGGCACGTCGTCGGCGGCATCGGGCATGCTGTCGTAGCCGAGCACCGCCAGGGCGGGTGCCGCCGAGGCGGGGTGCAGCCGCACCGTCGCCTCCAGCGCGAGGCCGCAGGTGCCCTCGGTGCCGACCAACGCGCGGGCCAGGTGGTGCCCGCGCTCGGGCAGCAGGTGCTCGAGCGAGTATCCGGACACCTGCCGGGAGAACCGGCCCAGCTCGGTGCGCAACACCGCGAGGTTGGCCGTGGTGAACCGGTCCAGCCCGTCGACGACGGACGGGTCATCGGCCGCGACGAACCGGCGGCCGTCACCGGTCAGCCAGTCCATCTCGACGACATTGTCGGAGGTCCGGCCGTAGGCGAGGGCGTGGGGGCCGCAGGCGTTGTTGCCCAACGTTCCACCGACCGTGCACCGGGTGTGGGTGGACGGGTCGGGCCCGAACCGGAGGCCGTGCGGGGCGGCGGCCGCCGCGAGCCGAGCCAGGACGACGCCCGGCTGCACGCGGGCGGTGCGGGCCACCGGGTCGACGTCGAGGATCCCGTTCATGTGGCGACTGAAGTCGAGCACCAGCCCAGGCCCGATCGCGTTCCCGGCGACGGAGGTGCCCGCGCCCCGGCCGGTCAGCGGGATCCGGTGGGCCGCGCAGATCTCGCGGACCGCGAGCACGTCCGCGGCGTCGCGGGGGGCGACCACCCCGCGCGGGACCACGCGGTAGTTCGAGGCGTCGGTGGAGTATTCGGCGCGACGCCGGGCGGAGAAGTCCACCTCGCCCGCGATGGCGCTGCGCAGGTCCGCTTCGAGTCGGTCGACGGGCACCGGGTCGCGCCTCACGTTGCTCGGCTTCGGGGCGCGGCGCTCACGCCAGCCCGGCGAGAGCCTGCGGAAACCGGTCGTCGCGCCAGCGCACGGCCTCCGCGACGACGCTCAGGTCGTAGCCGGGGCCGCCGGTCCCGACCGTGAACAGGGTGACGCCCGCGTCGACGAAGGCCTGGGCCTCGTCGGCACCCGGCCACGGGACGGACCGTTCGATGTGTTCGGCGTCCCGCCCGACGTCGCCCGCATGCCCGGCGAGCACCCGCGACTTGTGCCGCAGCGCGTCGAGGTCGGCGAAGCTGTGCCAGATGTCGGCGTACTCGGCGACCAGCCGCAGCGTCTTGCGTTCCCCGCCGCCCCCGATCAGGACCGGAATGTGGCGTGTCGGGGCGGGATTCAGCTTCCCGATGCGGGCCCGGATCCGGGCCAGGTACTCCCCGAGCAGCCGCAGGCGGCTGCCCGCGGTGCCGAAGTCGTAGCCGTACTCGGTGTAGTCCCGTTCGAACCAGCCGCCGCCGATGCCGAGGATCAGCCTGCCGCGGCTGATGTGGTCGACGGTGCGGGCCATGTCGGCGAGCAGGTCCGGGTTGCGGTAGCCGCCGCCCGAGACGAGCGCCCCGATCTCGACCCGCTCGGTCTGCTCGGCCCACGCGCCGAGCATCGTCCAGCATTCGAAGTGCGCACCGCCGGGGTCGCCGGTGAGGGGATAGAAGTGATCCCAGGTGAAGACGATGTCCACGCCGAGGTCCTCGGCCCGGAGCACCGCATCCCGGAGCAGCTGATACTCCGGGGCGTGCTGGGGTTGGAGTTGGACACCGATGCGGACGGGTCGGGGCATGGGCACTCCTGGGGGTGAGGACCGCGGCTGGACGGTGAACTCCGGGGACCTCTCACGGTAGCCCCGCGCGTCACCTGCCGCAGGGGTCGCTGCGGTCTACCGTCGATGGTGGTTCGTGTCCAACCCAGGAAGAGGTGCAGCCATGAAGGTCGTCGCGCAACCCGGGCCCCCGACCGGTGTCCGCAGGCTGCTGTTCCGAACCCCGATCCGGCTGTATCGCGCCCGCCTGGGGTGGCTGCTCGGCGGCCGATTCCTGCTGCTGCACCACCGCGGCAGGAAGAGCGGACTGCCCCGTGAGGTGGTGCTCGAGGTGGTCGAGCACTCCCCGGACGGCAGCTACGTCATCGCATCGGGATTCGGGAAGGGGTCGGATTGGTATCGCAATCTGCTCGCCGCCCCGGACACCACCATCCAGGTCGGCCGCCGCACCCTCGCGGTGCACGCGGCGACGATCGACCCGGACACCGGCGCCGACCTGATGGCGCGCTATGCGACCCGCCATCCCCGCGCGGGGCGGGCGCTGTGCCGGCTGATGGGGTTCGAGGTGGACGGCACGCCCGCTGACTTCGCCGCAGCGGGACGGCTGATCCCGTTCGTGCGGCTGGTGCCCGCCGCGCCCTGAGTCCGACCGATCGTTGCTCAGCCTTCCGCTGAAAGCTGTTGCGACGGAACGTCCGCGGCGGCGGTGCCCTTCCACAGGTCCGCGAAGTGGTGCCGGTTGTGCGGCCCGAGCACGTGCAGCATCACAAAGCGCGGCACCGGACCGACCAGGTGGACGAGGTGGTCGCTGCCCACCGCGTCCAACCCGTCGAGGATCCACACCCCCTCCCGGCCCAGTTGCCGGATCGACTTGGGCTTGATGTTGCATTCGTCGTCCCACGCGCGCCACTCGCCGTCGGTGATGCTGGCCGACACGACCGGCATCATCTGACGTTCCTCGCGGTCCAGGTGCGGGAGCAGCACCGCCGACAGCCGGGTGAGGGCCGCCTCCAGGACGTCCTGCGCCCCCGGGACACCGTCGCGGAGGTCGCGCGCGGCCGCGTCCACGTCGTCGATCGCCGGATCGATGAGGGCGTGATCGCGCTGCATCTGGGCGACCAGGTCCGCCGACTCGGGGTTGTGCTCGACGACCCTCGGGTAGAGGACGGTGTCCTCCCCCTCGTGGTGGTGTCGCAGGAACTCCATCATCCACAGCGCGTGATCGGCCAACTCGACGCGGCGATCGTCGTCCGGAGGTCCGGAACCGAGAACAATCTGCAGGCGGAGCAGGTCCCGCCGAAGGGCGGAGTGGACGATCCCCATTACCCGGGTGTCCGCGGGGGCGTCGAGGTCCGGTTTCATGGTCGTTGCCTCCTGTGCTGCGGCCCGCGCCCGCGGGCCGATCCGGCCATGTCCATTGTCCGTCGCGGAACGTCCCGCGTGAACCCCGCGCACGGGACCGACTGCGCCGCGGCGCTGCCCTGCGATACTGTCCGGCGCAGCACCACGACCATGGATCGTCCGGCGCGTACGCCGCCGGTGAAGGGAACGACGCACCCGATGGCGACAGTCACCTACGACTCGACCACCTGCCTGTTCCCCGGCTCCGACACTCCGGCCGTGGACCGCCTGCAACTCGACATCGCGGACGGCGAGTTCCTCGTCCTGGTCGGGCCGTCCGGCTGCGGCAAGTCCACCTCGCTGCGGATGCTCGCCGGCCTCGAGGACGTGCACTCCGGGCGGATCTTGATCGGCGACCGGGACGTCACCGGCGCGGAACCGAAGGACCGGGACATCGCGATGGTGTTCCAGAACTACGCCCTGTACCCGCACATGTCGGTCGCGGAGAACATGGGCTTCGCGCTCAAGCTGGCGAAGACCCCGAAGGACGAGATCGCGCGCCGCGTCAAGGAGGCGGCGACGATGCTCGACCTCGAGCCGTACCTGGACCGCAAGCCGAAGGCCCTCTCCGGTGGCCAGCGGCAGCGGGTCGCGATGGGTCGGGCGATCGTCCGGCAACCGCAGGTGTTCCTGATGGACGAGCCGCTGTCCAACCTCGACGCGAAGCTCCGGGTGCAGACCCGCACCCAGATCGCGCAGCTGCAGCGTCGTCTCGGCACCACCACCGTCTACGTCACCCACGACCAGGTGGAGGCGATGACGATGGGCGATCGGGTCGCGGTCCTCAAGGACGGGGTGCTGCAGCAGTGCGCCTCGCCGCGGGAGCTGTACTCCCGGCCGGCGAACGTCTTCGTCGCCGGGTTCATGGGGTCGCCGTCGATGAACCTGTTCACCCTGCCCGTCGCCGACGGCGGCGTCCGGTTCGGGGAGATCGTGGTGCCGGTGCCCCGCGACACCCTCGGTCGGGCCCGCGCCGCCGAGGTGATCCTCGGGGTCCGGCCCGAACACCTGGAGCCGACCGACGGCGGCACCGACACCGGCGTCGAGATGGAGGTCGACGTGGTCGAGGAACTCGGGTCCGACGCCTACGTCTACGGTCGCGCGGCCGGGGCGGGGGCGAGCCAGACCATCGTCGCCCGCGCGGACTGGCGGCGGCCGCCGCGGCCGGGCGCCCGGGTGCGGTTGCATCTCGACCCGGCCGAGATCCACCTGTTCTCCGTCGCCGACGGCCGACGGCTCGGGTGACCGCACCGATCCAGTGCGGGGGTAATCGCCGAAATCGCCCGCGTGTCGTGCCACAGTAGGCGACGACACACGCCCCGGCCCGAGGCCGGAGACACGTCCCTTTCGAAAGGTGGACCATGCGTTCTTTCAACACGCGGTCGCGGATCGCGGTGGCGGCATCGGCCGCCCTGCTGCTCGCGCTCGCCGGCTGTTCCAGTGACAACGGGTCGAGCGGCGGCGGCAGCGTCGACGAGGCCGTCGGCCAGAACCTCGACGGCCGCGGCGCGATCACGTTCGCGATGGGCAAGAACGACGTCGACAAGCTGCAGCCGGTGATCGAGAAGTGGAACGCCGCGCACCCCGACGAGCAGGTCACCCTCAAGGAACTCGCGGGTGAGGCCGACGACCAGCGCAACCAGCTGGTGCAGTCCCTGCAGGCGGGCAACGCCGACTACGACGTGATGGCACTCGACGTCACCTGGACCGCGGAGTTCGCCGCGAACGGCTGGCTGCAGCCGCTGGAGGGCGAGCTGGCAATCGATACGGCGGCGCTGCTGCCCGCGACCGTCGACAGCGCCACCTACCGCGGCACCCTGTTCGCCGCGCCGCAGAACACCAACGCCCAGCTGCTGTACTACCGCACCGACCTGGTGCCCGCCGCCCCCGCGGACTGGAAGGCGCTCACCGACAGCTGCGCCGTCGCGACCGAGAAGTCCGTCGACTGCCTGGTCACCCAGCTCAAGCAGTACGAGGGCCTGACCGTCAACAGCACCCAGTTCATCAACTCGTGGGGCGGCTCGGTCGTCGCCGACGACGGTAAGACCCCCGAGGTCGAGTCGCCGGAGTCGAAGGCCGGTCTGCAGGCGATGGTCGACGCGTACACCGCAGGGCAGATCGCGAAGCGGTCCACCTCGTTCACCGAGGAGGAGACCAACCTCGCGTTCGTCGGCGGCGAGTCGCTGTACGCATACAACTGGCCGTACATGTACACCAACGCGGAGAAGGACGGGTCCGCGGTGCAGGGCAAGGTCGCCGTCGCCCCGATCGTCGGCCCGGCAGGCGCCGGTGCCTCCACCCTCGGCGGCTACAACGACGGCATCAACGTCTTCTCGAAGAGCAAGGCCACCGCGCGGGACTTCGTCGCGTTCATCCAGAACCCGGAGAACCAGATGTCGTTCGCTGACGCCTCGTTCCCGCCGGTCCTGGCCTCGGTGTACGACGATCCGGCGCTGATCGCGAAGTACCCGTACCTGCCCGCGCTGAAGGCGGCGCTGGAGAACGCGCAGCCGCGCCCGGTGACGCCGTACTACAGCCAGATTTCGAAGGCGATCCAGGACAACGCGACCGCCGCGCTGACCGGCAAGGTGACGGTCGACCAGGCCGCGGCGGACATGTCCGCCGCGATCGTCAACGCCGCGAAGTAGGCCCCGGGCGGCCTGCCGGTTCGGCAGATTCACGCGAGACGAGGAAATCAGGTAGTTCACGATGGCTGACTCTGCCGAGCCGCGCCCCAACGGCGGGGGAGAGGAGGGGGAAGGAGGTGGAGCGAGGGGGGTGAGGCCGACCGCCCCCCCGAGCCCCACACACCCAAC
>NZ_JBSGXD010000013.1:116412-122280 GCF_053609225.1 Rhodococcus sp. NPDC054953
GGGGGCGGGGGGGGGGGGGGGGGCGTGGGGGGGTTGGGTGGGCAGAGCGCGACACAAGGGGGGGGGGGGGGGTCAGTGGGGGGGTGTCCTTGTTTCCCCTGCGCCCCGCCCGCCCCGGAGCCCCCGAAACGCCGCCGCGACTGGCGGCCGATGTACCTGATCGCCCCCACGATGGTGATCCTCGCGATCGTCATCGTGTACCCGGTGGTCAAGGCGCTGATCCTGTCGTTCCAACGCAATCCCGGCGTCGACCCGGACACCGGACGGTTCGTGCAGGGCGGCTTCGCCGGGCTCGACAACTACCTGCTGTGGCTCACCGGCAACTGCGGCGAGGGCCGCGGCACCTGCCCGCCAGGCACCCTCGGCGCCGACTTCTGGCCCGCGGTCGGGGTCACGGCGCTGTTCACCGTCGCGATCGTCGGCATCTCCACCGTGCTCGGGCTGTGGATGGCCACGGTCATGAGCCGCAGCTTCGTCGGCCGATCCTTCCTGCGGGCGAGTGTGCTGATCCCGTGGGCCATCCCGACCGCGGTCACCGCCAAGCTGTGGTTCTTCATCTTCGCCGAGAACGGCATCGCGAACCGCCTGCTCGGCACCGACATCGCCTGGACCACCGATCCGTGGGCGTCCCGGTTCGCGGTGATCATCGCCGACGTGTGGAAGACGACGCCGTTCATGGCGTTGCTGATCCTCGCCGGCCTGCAGATGATCCCGCAGGACGTCTACGAGGCGGCCCGGGTGGACGGGGCCTCCGCGTGGCAGCGGTTCACCCAGATCACGCTGCCCCTGGTCAAGCCGGCGCTGATGGTCGCGATCCTGTTCCGCACCCTTGACGTGCTGCGGATCTACGATCTCCCCGCGATCCTCGGCGGCACCTCCGGCTCCACCCCGATCTCGACCGTCGCGATCCTCACCGTCGCGGACATTCGGCAGAACAACTATCAGAGCGCGTCCGCGCTGTCGACGCTGATCTTCCTCGGCATCTTCGCGGTGGCGTTCGTCATGGTGAAGTTCCTCGGCGCCAACGCGGTGCGCACGCAGGACGAGCAGCGCAAGGGCGGTGATCACTGATGGGCCGGCACAACGTCCCGGACGGTGACGCGGCCGGAGTCACCGAGCGTGGCCCGTCCGCCCCGTACGAACGGTTCACCGACGAGGTCCCGAACTATTCGATGGAGACGACGGTGATTCCCGCCATCGCCGTGCTGGAGGAGCCGGACCTCGAGGTCCCGGAGACCGCAGCCGCGGTGCGCAGGCGCAGGCCGCTGGGGCCCGCCGTCCGCAACTACGTCGGGGTGATCGTCATCCTGGTGTGGGGTCTCGCCCCGTTCTACTGGATGGTTGTCACCGCATTCCGGGACAGCGCGTTCACCTTCGACACCACCCCGTGGCCGACGCACCTGACGCTGGACAACTTCCGGGACGCGCTCGCCACCGACAAGGGCAACGACTTCCTCGCGGCCATCGGCAACAGCATGATCATCAGCGCGGTGACCACGGCGGTCGCCCTGCTGCTCGGCGTGTTCACCGCATACGCATTGGCGCGCATCCAGTTCCGCGGCAAGTACGTGGTCACCGGGATCATTCTCGCCGCGTCGATGTTCCCCACTGTCGCGCTGGTGACACCGCTGTTCCAGCTGTTCAGCGACATCGGGTGGATCGGGCAGTATCAGGCGCTGATCGTGCCGAACATCTCGTTCGTGCTGCCGCTGACCGTGTACACGCTCACCTCGTTCCTGTCCGACCTGCCGTGGGAGTTGGAGGAGGCCGCGCGGATCGACGGGGCATCCCGCGGGCAGGCGTTCCGGCTGGTGATCCTGCCGCTCGCGGCGCCTGCCCTGTTCACCACCGCGATCCTCGCGTTCATCGCGACGTGGAACGAGTTCCTCCTCGCGAGCCTGCTGTCCAACGACAGCACCGAACCGGTGACCGTCGCGATCGCCCGATTCGAGGGCCCGGACGCGTTCAGTCAGCCGTACGCGGCGATCATGGCGGCGGGCACCCTGGTGACGATCCCGCTGGTCATCATGGTGCTGATCTTCCAGCGCCGCATCGTCTCCGGCCTGACCGCGGGCGGCGTGAAGTCGTGACCGAGGCCAGACAGCTGGCGCGGCGGCGGCAGCAACTGGAGATGCTGATCGGGGTGCTCGGCTTCTTCACGGCGATGGCGTTCCTCGCGGCGGCGGCGGGCATCGTCCGCGGCGATGCCGGGGCGGTGCCCTCACTCGTGCTGCTCGGCTGCGTCGCCGCGCTCGGCGTCGCCGTCCGGACCTGGCGCCGCACCCGCTGACGCCGAGGCAACACGCGGGGTGGTCTCGCGGTGATGGACCTCGGCGCCGGGTGATGCCACGATGCCCGAGGACGGATTGTTTGCTGCCCGTCTGCCGGCCGAGCCCACGGGAGCATACGTGTGAGTCCATCGCCTGGAGCCACCCCGGAATCGACGACGCCCCCGGACGACGGCGACGGCGGTGCTGAGGCGGGCCCGCCGCGCGGGCGGCGCAGGCTGCTGTGGGTGGCGCTGACCCTGGTGGTGCTGCTGATCGTGGCGCCGGTGGTGGCGTTCGCGATCGGCTACTCGAGGGCGGTGGTGCCGCGGCCGTCGGACATGCGGACCAACCAGGTGTCCACCATCGTCGCCGCCGACGGCTCCCCGATCACCACGATCGTCCCCCCGGAGGGCAACCGCACCGAGGTCGCGATCGACGCGATACCCGAGCACGTGCGGATGGCGATCCTCTCGGCGGAGGACCGCAACTTCTACACCAATCCGGGCTTCTCGATCAGCGGCTTCGTCCGCGCCGCGCGGGACAATGTGCTCGGCAAGGACAGCGCGGGCGGCGGCTCCACGATCACCCAGCAGTACGTGAAGAACACCCTGGTCGGCGCCGACCGCAACGTGGTCCGCAAGATGCGCGAGTTGGTGATCGCATCGAAGATGGCGCGACAGTGGTCGAAGGACGACATCCTCGCCGCCTATCTCAACACCATCTACTTCGGCCGCGGCGCATACGGGATCGCCGCCGCGTCGAAGGCGTTTTTCGGGAAACCGGTCGGCGAGCTGACGGTGTCCGAGGGCGCGGTGCTCGCGTCCGTGATCCGCAGCCCGTCGTCGCTGGATCCGGAGACCAATTCCGCTGCCGCGCAGTCGAGGTGGCAGTACGTCCTCGACGGCATGGTGGACATGGGGGTGCTGTCCCCCGCGGACCGGAAGGCGCAGCAGTTCCCTGCCGTCGCACCGTTGGCGCAGCTCGACGACGCGGGCGCCGCACGCGGGCCGGAGGGGCTGATCCGGGCCCGCGTTCTCGCGGAACTGGCGGCGTCCGGAATCAGTGAGCGGGAGCTGAATACCGAGGGTCTGCGGATCACCACCACCATCGACCCGGCGGCGCAGGCCGCCGCGGTCGACGCCGTCGCCGAGACGCTCGACGGGGAGCCGCCGGAGCTGCGGACCGCGGTCGTGTCGATCGACCCGAGATCCGGTGCGGTGCGGGCCTACTACGGTGGGGCGGACGGCGCCGGGTTCGACTTCGCGCAGGCGCCACTGCAGACCGGGTCGGCGTTCAAGGTGTTCGGCCTCGCCGCCCTGCTCGACGAGGGCCGGGGGCTGCAGACCCCGTTCGACTCGGCACCGCTGACCGTCGGCAACGTCGAGATCGGCAATGTGGAGGGCGAGTCCTGTGGCCGGTGCACGATCGCGGAGGCACTGAAGAGGTCGCTGAACACCAGCTTCTACCGGATGACGCTGTCGCTGGACGGCGGGCCGCAGAAGATCGCCGACATCGCGCACGCCGCGGGCATTCCGCGGGAGATCCCCGGCGTCGTCGGCACCACGCTCAGTGAGGACGGCGGGCCGCCGGAGAACGGAATCGTCTTGGGCCAGTACCAGACCCGGGTGATCGACATGGCGTCCGCGTACGCGACGCTCGCGTCGTCCGGGATGTATCGGGCGCCGTTCTTCGTGCAGCACGTCGTCACCGCGGAGGGTCGCGTCCTGCTGGACCGGGCACCGGATCCGGGGCAGCAGCGGATCCCGGCGCCCGTCGCGGACAACGTGACCCAGGCGATGATGCCGATCGCGTCGTACTCGCGGGGGCACGCGCTTGCGGGTGGGCGGCCGTCGGCGTCGAAGACCGGGACCGCGCAGCTCGGGGACACCGGAATGAACAAGGACGCCTGGATGGTCGGGTACACGCCGTCACTGTCCACGGCCGTGTGGGTGGGCACCGAGCAGTCGCAGCCGATCGTGACCCGGTGGGGTGGCTCGGTGTACGGCGCCGGGCTGCCCGCCGACATCTGGAAGTCGACGATGGACGGCGCCCTCGACGGCACCGACTGGGAGGCGTTCCCGTGGCCGAAACCGATCGACGGGCAGGCCGGGGTGCCCGCCTCGTCGGGATCGACGGCCGCGACCGCAGCGACATCGGCGGCGGGCGGGCGCGCGGCGACTGGTCAGGCGCCGGTCCGGGTGCCGGTCGCGGATGTGCCTGCGCCGCAGCAGGTGCCGCAGCCCGCGTCGCCGGCGCCGCTGCAGATCGACGTGCCCGCGCCCCCCGCCCCCGTCGCTCCCCCGCTGCCGCGGTCGGTGGAAATCCTGCCCGGCGTGGTCATCCCGCTGCCCGGCTGACCCGGCGACCGCGGCTAGCCTCGACTCCGTGACCGCGACGACCCCCGACCTCCGACCGACCCAACGGCGCATCGTGCTCACGCTGTCGTTGGCGCAACTGTGCAGCGGTATCGGCAACGGTGCCGCGTTGGCGATCGGTTCGCTGATGGCGGTGGAGTTGACCGGCAGCGACGCGTACGCGGGCGCGGTGACGACGGCGTTGTCGGTGGCCGCGTCCCTCGCCGCCCTGCCGCTGGCCGGACTGGCGATGCGGCGCGGCAGGCGCACCGCGTTGATGTCCGGGCTCGGGCTCGCCGCGGTGGGGGCGGTCGCGATGATCCTCGCCCCGGTGCTCGGGTCGTTCGCGGTGCTGCTGCTCGGCGGCGCGCTGCTCGGGGTCGGCAACGCGGCGAACCTGCAGTCCCGGTTCGCCGCCACCGATCTCGCGACACCCGCCCACCGCGGCCGGGACCTGTCGATCGTGGTGTGGGCGATCACCATCGGTGCGGTGGCGGGACCGAACCTGATCCGCCCCGGGGCGGCGCTCGGTGAGTTCCTCGGCCTGCCCGAGATGTCGGGGCCGTTCCTATTCTCCCTCGCGGGCATGCTGATCGGTGTCGCCGTGCTCGCGGTGGGGTTGCGACCCGACCCGCTGCTCACCGCGCGGGCGGTGGGCGGGGTCAGCGCCGGAGCGTCGCGGCCGTCGCTGGTCGACGGGCTGCGCACCGCGGCCCGGTCCTGGCCCGCGACGCTGGGCATCGTCACCCTGGTCGCCGCGCACGTGGTGATGGTGGCGGTCATGTCGATGACCCCGGTGCAGCTGCGGGAACTCGATCACGCGGCGGGGGCGCAGCATTCGTCGGCGGACACGCTCGCCGTCATCGGCTTCGTGATCTCGCTGCACATCGCCGGGATGTACGCGCTCTCCCCGGTGATGGGGTGGTTGACCGACCGGTTCGGCCGGTTGCGGACCATGCTGCTTGCCCAGGTGCTGCTGGCGGCGGCCGTGCTCTGCGCCGGGGTCGGCGCCGACGGCCGCACCTGGGTGACGGTCGGGCTGGTGCTGCTCGGGCTCGGCTGGTCGGCGGCCACCGTGTCCGCGTCGACGTTCGTGGCCGAGAGCGTGCCGCCGGAGCGTGCCGTCCTGGTCCAGGGCGTGTCCGACGCGGTGATGGGCGCCGCGGGCGCGGTCGGCGCCGCAACCGCCGGGATGGTGCTCGCCGTCGGCGGCTACCTCGGGGTGAACCTGGTCGGGGCGGTGA
>NZ_JBSGXD010000014.1:0-87100 GCF_053609225.1 Rhodococcus sp. NPDC054953
GACGCCGCCCCACCCCCCCCCCCCCGCCGGTGGGTAGCATCGAGCCATGTCGAAGATCGGCACCAAGGTCAGATCCCTGTTCCATCGGCGCCGTCCCGTCACGCGGGAGGATGCCGCCGAGATCGCCGACTGGGTCAACGAGGGTGGCGCGCCGCACCCCGACGGCCCGCCGGTGGTCGACGACGAGGACGGACCGGGGTCGCGCCGGGACGGGTCGCGCTAGCCTGGACTCCATGACCGCATCCACCGCGCCTCGGACGACGGTGGGTCTGTTGGAGCTCATCCGGGGCCGCAGCGTCGTCGCGTTGACCGGTGCGGGCATGTCCACCGACTCCGGCATCCCCGACTACCGCGGACCCGACGCGCCTCCCCGGACCCCGATGACCTATCAGCAGTTCATGGGCGACGCGGCGTTCCGGCGGCACTACTGGGCCCGCAACCACCTGGGCTGGCGGTACATGGACGGGGCCCGACCCAACTCGGGTCACCGTGCGGTGGCCGCACTGGAACGGACCGGCACGGTGCGCGGGGTGATCACCCAGAATGTGGACCTGCTGCACACGAAGGCGGGCAGCCGGTCGGTGATCGACCTGCACGGCAGCTACGCGCAGGTGCGATGCACGCGATGCGGGCACCGGATCTCCCGCATGTCGCTGGCCGAACGACTGGACGCCGCCAACCCCGGCTTCGCCGAATCCGTTGCCGCCGCGTCCGGTGTGGAGATCGCGCCGGACGCCGACGCCGTACTCGAGGAGACCGCGCACTTCCGCGTCGTGGACTGCGCGCGCTGCTGCGGCGTCCTCAAGCCGGACATCGTCTACTTCGGCGAGTCCGTCCCCCGCGACCGCGTCGACGCCGCGTTCGCGATGGTCGAGTCCGCCGATCTGCTGCTGGTGCTGGGTTCGTCGCTGACGGTGATGTCAGGGCTGCGCTTCGTCCGCCGGGCCGCGAAGCTCGGCATGCCGATCGCGATCGTCAACCGCGGCGCCACCCGCGGCGACGACCTCGCCACCCTGAAACTCGACGCAGGCTGCGCGGAGACCCTCACCACTCTCGTCACCTGAACCCTCCCCCGACACGCCACCCGACCCCGCGTCGACCTTCCCCCCCCGGCTGCCACCCCCCGGCTGCCACCCCCCGGGTTGACCGAATGTGGGATTCGGTCAGCCTGACTGACCAAATCCCACATTCGGTCAGCCTGAGCGGACGGTCAGAGTCGGACGAGGTCGTCGGCGTGGACGACGGGCCGCTGCATGTCGGACGGCAACTCCATCGTGGACCGGCCGAGCATCTCCTCGAGTTCCGCGGCGTCGTACGCCACCACACCCCGCGCCACCGGCAGGCCGTCGGGGCCGAGCAGCGAGACCACGTCGCCGCCGTGGAATCGGCCGCCGGTCGCGGTGATGCCCGCCGGGAGCAGGGAGCGCCGCTTGTCGACGACCGCACGGACGGCGCCCGCGTCGAGGTGCAGCTCACCCTGGGTGTCGGCGGCGTGCCGGACCCAGAACTTGCGCGCCGACATGCGCGTCGGACGGGCCGCGAACGCGGTACCGACGCTCGCCGTCGACAACGCCTCCGCCGCGTCGGTGGCGGCGGCCAGCAGCACCGGGACACCGGAGTCGGCGGCCAGGCGGGCCGCGGACAGCTTCGAGGCCATCCCGCCGGTGCCCAGCGCCCCCCCGGAGCCGGCGACCACACCGTCCAGGTCCTCGGGGCTCGTCACCTCGGGGATCAGGATGGCTCCGCCCTTACGGGGGTCCCCGTCGTAGAGACCGTCGACGTCCGACAGCAGCACCAGCGCGTCGGCGCTGACCAGGTGCGCGACCATCGCCGCGAGCCGATCATTGTCGCCGAACCGCAGTTCGGTGGTCGCGACGGTGTCGTTCTCGTTGACCACCGCGACCGCGTGCAGCGCCCGCAACCGGTCCAGCGTCCGCTGCGCGTTGCGGTGCTGGGTGCGACGGGCGATGTCGTCGGCGGTGAGCAGCACCTGCCCGACCGTCCGGCCGTACCGGTGGAACGAGGTGCCCCACGCATGGGCGAGCGCGAGTTGACCGACACTCGCCGCCGCCTGCTTGGTCGCGAGGTCCCGGGGGCGTTTCGACAGGCCCAGCGGCGCGATGCCCGCACCGACCGCGCCCGACGACACCACGACCACGTCGGAGCCCGCGCGCATGCGGGCCTCGACGGCGTCGGCGAGCGCGTCGAGTTTCCTTCTGTCCAACCCGGATTCGAGACTGGTCAACGCCGACGAGCCGATCTTGACCACGACACTCCGGGCGGTGGCGATCTGGGTGCGGGTGTCGGACACCCCGGTCACTTGCCGTCGCCGTCGGAGTCCAGTCCGCGGCGGATGCGACGCGCGTGCTTGCGTTCGGCGGCACCGATCCGCTCATCCTGGTCGAGGCGGGCGTCGGTGCCGCGACCGGTGCGGGTGATGTCGACACCGGCCGCGGTCTGCGGCTCCCAGTCGAAGCTGACGTCGCCGATCGTCACCGAACAGCCGGGCTCGGCACCCATCTTGATCAACCGGTCCTCGACACCGAGACGGGCAAGCCGGTCCGCGAGGTAACCGACGGCCTCGTCGTTGTCGAATGCGGTCTGCCGGATCCACCGCTCGGGTCGGGTACCGCGGACGATGAAACCGCCGGGCGTCTCGGGGTCGGCGATGATGCTGAACCCGGTCTCATCGACGGCGATCGGGCGGATCACCTGCCGCTTGGGTGCGGCGGGCGGGTGCGCGATGCGGTAGTCCTCGACCATCTTCGCCAGCGCGAAGGTCAGCGGGCGCAGGCCGTCCCTGCTCACCGCGGAGATGGTGAACACGGGCCAACCGCGTGCCTCGAACTCGGGGGTCACCATCTCGGCGAGCTCCGCCGCATCCGGCACGTCGGCCTTGTTCAGGATCACGATGCGGGGCCGGTCGGCGAGGTCACCGAGTCCCGCGTCGCCGGACAGCGCCGGGGTGTACGCGGCCAGCTCCGCTTCGAGTGCGTCGACGTCGGACACCGGGTCGCGACCGGGTTCGAGGGTCGCGCAGTCGACGACGTGCGCGAGCACCGCGCACCGTTCGAGGTGCCGCAGGAAGTCGAGGCCGAGTCCGCGGCCGTCGCTGGCACCCGGAATCAGGCCGGGCACGTCCGCGACGGTGAACGTGGTGTCACCGCTGGACACGACGCCCAGGTTCGGCTGCAGCGTGGTGAACGGGTAGTCGGCGATCTTCGGCTTGGCCGCGGACAGCACCGACACCAGCGACGACTTGCCCGCCGACGGGAATCCGACGAGGCCGACGTCGGCGACCGACTTCAGTTCGAGCACCAGGTCGCGTTCGACGCCCTCCTCGCCGAGGAGCGCGAAGCCGGGCGCCTTGCGCGCCTTCGACGACAGCGCAGCGTTGCCGAGCCCGCCGCGCCCACCCTGCGCGGCGACGAACCGGGTTCCGGTGCCGATCAGGTCGGCGAGGATGCGGCCGTCCCGGTCCAGCACGACCGTGCCGTCGGGGACCTTGAGGACGAGGTCGGAGCCGTTGCCGCCCTCTCGGTTTCCGCCCTCACCCTGGCGGCCGTTGGTTGCCTTGGCGCGGGGATGGAAGTGGAAATCCAGCAGCGTGTGTACGTTCGAGTCGACGACGAGGATCACGTCACCGCCCCGACCGCCATTGCCGCCGTCCGGTCCGCCGAGCGGCTTGAACTTCTCGCGGTGCACCGAGGCACACCCGTTGCCGCCCTTGCCTGCGCTGACGTGCAGCGTCACGCGGTCGATGAATCGGGACATGACTGCCGGATCCTTCCCTTCAGTCGGTGAAAAGCAGGAGGGGCGGGCCGGGTGTGTGACCCTGGCCCGCCCCTCCTGGAAGCGTTGCTCGAAGCAGCAGACTCAGGCCTGTGCCTCGGCCGGAACGATGTTCACGGTCTTGCGTCCACGCTTGGTGCCGAACTCGACGGCACCGGCGGCAAGGGCGAACAGGGTGTCGTCGCCGCCACGACCGACGTT
Source organism: Rhodococcus sp. NPDC054953 (assembly GCF_053609225.1). Taxonomy (NCBI): domain Bacteria; kingdom Bacillati; phylum Actinomycetota; class Actinomycetes; order Mycobacteriales; family Nocardiaceae; genus Rhodococcus; species Rhodococcus sp. NPDC054953. Next base: position 3,994 of record NZ_JBSGXD010000014.1, read on the forward strand.
GACGCCGGGGTGGAAGTGCGTGCCACGCTGACGCACCAGGATCTCGCCTGCGCTGACGGACTGGCCGCCGAACCGCTTCACGCCGAGTCGCTGGGCATTCGAATCGCGACCGTTGCGCGAGCTGGATGCACCCTTCTTATGTGCCATGACAGACCCTCCTGGGTTGGAAGAAGACTCGGAGCCCGAGTTACTTGATGCCGGTGACCTTGAGGACCGTCAGCTTCTGCCGGTGGCCCTGACGCTTGTGGTAGCCGGTCTTGTTCTTGAACTTGTGGATCCGGATCTTCGGGCCCTTGGTCTGCTCGACGACCTCACCGGTGACCGTGACCTTCGCCAGCTTGTCGGCGTCGGTGGTCAGCTCGGCTCCGTCGACGAGGAGGACCGGGGTCAGCGAGACAGCAGCGCCGGGCTCACCCTCGATCTTCTCGACCTTGACGAGGTCACCAACAGCGACCTTGTACTGCTTTCCGCCGGTCTTGACGATCGCGTACGTTGCCATCGGACGGCTACCCCTTGCTAATTCGAACGTGCTCACGCGACTACCGCCGCGCGACTGGTCTGTGTACTTGCTTCCCCGGACACCCCGGCACCCGGACGGGCGCAGCAGAGCGGTGTCACCGAGTAGCGACCGCTCAAGGTTACGGGATGGCGATCGGCAGGGTCAAACCGCCCCACCCGCCGCCGTTGCCCGTGACCTCGAGCGGTCGGCCAATCACGATTCCGTCGGTGGTCCGGCGGGACGCCCGGCGGACCGCCGACGCGCACGCCGCTTCGGTGCGGCGGGCTCAGCTGCCGCCGCCTCCGCCGCGCCGGACACCGGCGTGGCCTCGACGGCGGCGGCCGGCTCGACGACCGGCTCGACCACGACCGCGGGTTCCGCAGGCGCCGGGTCCGGGTGCGCGGGAAGCGTCAGCACGGTCCCCTCGTCGACGCCAGCCACGGGTGCCGCGGCCGCGCGGGAGGCCCGGCGCGACCGGCGGCGCGGGCGCGCCGCTGCCGCGGGCTCGCCAGCGGGTTCCGGTGCAGGCTCGGAGACGGGTTCGGGCGCAGGCTCGGCGGCGGGTTCGGGTGCGGTATCCGCCGCGACGACCGGCGTCTCGACGGCAGGGTCCGCGACGACGTCCGCCGTCTCCGTGACGACGACCTCGGCGGCCGCGGCTGCGGCGTCCGCCGTGTCCGGATGCTCGTCCTCGGGGTGCAGGTGTGCGGCCATCGCCAACGCCACCGGGTGCGCCCGCTTGACGGACGCGTCGGCCTCCGCGGCGTGCCCGTCCTTCTCCGGTGCTGGCTCGGCGGCCTGCGCCTTGTCGCGGCCCCGCTTGCGGCGTCCGCCACCCGATTCGCCCTTGCCCTGGTTGCGGGAGCCGGAGTCGTCACCGGAGCGGACCTCGACCGGATCGGCGTGCACGACGATGCCGCGGCCGTGGCAGTGCTCGCAGGTGGTCGAGAACGCCTCGACCAGACCGGTGCCCAGCTTCTTGCGGGTCATCTGAACCAGGCCGAGCGAGGTGACCTCGGACACCTGGTGCCGGGTCCGGTCGCGTCCGAGTGACTCGGTGAGCCGACGCAACACGAGATCCCGGTTCGACTCGAGCACCATGTCGATGAAGTCGACGACGATCATGCCGCCGATGTCCCGCAGCCGCATCTGCCGCACGATCTCCTCGGCGGCCTCCAGGTTGTTCCGGGTGACGGTCTCTTCGAGGTTGCCGCCCGCTCCGGTGAACTTGCCGGTGTTGACATCGACGACGGTCATCGCCTCGGTGCGGTCGATCACCAGGGTGCCGCCCGACGGCAGCCACACCTTCCGGTCGAGCGCCTTCGCCAGCTGCTCGTCGATGCGCCGGACCGCGAAGATGTCCGGTCCGCCCGCCGCAGGCTCGTACCGTTCCACCCGCGGCAACAGGTCGGGTGCGACGGTCCGGATGTAGTTTTCCACCGTCGACCAGGACTTCTCGCCCTCGATGACGATCTTGGAGAAGTCCTCGTTGAACAGGTCGCGCACGACCTTGACCAGCAGGTCCGGCTCCTCGTACAGGGCCTTCGGGTTACCCGACTTGCCCTTGTCCGCTGCCTCGGCCTCCTTCTCGATGTCGGACCACTGCGACTGCAGCCGCTGCACGTCGCGGGCGAGTTCCTCCTCGCTGACGCCCTCCGCTGCGGTGCGGATGATGACGCCCGCCTCCGGCGGAACCACCTCCCGCAGGATCTCCTTGAGCCGCTTGCGTTCGGTGTCGGGCAGCTTGCGGCTGATCCCGGTGGACGTGCCGCCGGGAACGTAGACGAGGAACCGTCCCGCCAGCGAAATCTGGGTGGTCAGGCGGGCACCCTTGTGCCCGACCGGGTCCTTGGAGACCTGGACGAGCACCTGGTCGCCCGGCCTGAGCGCCTGCTCGATCTTGCGGCTGTTGCCGCCGAGACCGGCGGCCTCCCAGTTGACCTCACCGGCGTAGAGGACGCCGTTGCGTCCGCGCCCGATGTCGATGAAGGCCGCCTCCATCGACGGCAACACGTTCTGCACCCGTCCGAGGTAGACGTTGCCGACCATCGACGCGGACGCCGACGTCGTAACGAAGTGCTCGACGAGGACGTCGTCCTCGAGGACCGCGACCTGGGTCAGGCCGTCGGGGTGCGCGGCACCGCTCTTCTCCCGGACCACCATCACCCGGTCGACCGCCTCACGACGGGCCAGGAACTCGGACTCGGTGAGGATCGGCGGCCTGCGCCTGCCCGCGTCCCGGCCGTCGCGGCGGCGCTGACGCTTGGCCTCGAGCCGGGTGGATCCGGAGATGCCCTGCACCTCGTCCTTGGCGCGGGCCTTGGTGCGGGGTTCACGCTCGTGCACGACCGTCGTGACACCGTCGTCCTCGGTGGCGTCGCCGTCGCCGCTGCCCTTGCGACGGCGGCGGCGACGACGACGCCTGCTCGTGCCGTCCTCGGACTCCTCCGCACCCGACTCGGCGTCGGCCGTCTCGGCCTCCGCCGCCTCGGTGTCCGCGTCCGCCGATGCGTCGGCCGCTGGCCCGTCCTCCGCGGGAGCGGTCTCGGTGTCGTCGGCGGTGTCGGTCTCCGCGCCCTGCTCACCGCGACCCCGGCCGCGGCCCCGGCGCCCGCGGCGGCGGCGCCGGCCTTGGCCCTCCGCGGACTCGTCGTCGGCGTGCTCCGCGCCGGCCGCTCCGGCCTCCTCGGAGGTCGTGGCCTCCGCGGCAGAACCATCCGCCTGCTGCTCGCTCGCCGTCGGCTCCTCGACCGCCGCGGCCGCGGCGGTTCCGGAGGTGACCTCGATCGGGGCCGCCTCGTCGGGGGCGGCCGCTTCCCGGCGCGCGCGGCGACGACGCGGTGCGGGTTCGGGGGCCGTCTCCGGCTGTAGGAACAGCGGGGCCTGGAACAGCGGCGGCTCGGTGGCCGCGGCGGGCGCCGCCTCGGCGTCGGCGTCGGTGAACAGGCCGGGCTGCTGCGGGATGTGCGCGTCGGCGATCAGGTCGGGGGCGGCGCGCAGCACCGGGTCGGCGGCGGAAGCCGATTCGGCGGCCTGCTCGGCGGCCGGTGCCGTCGGTGCGGCCATCGCCGCGTGCACGCGCTCGGCGAGCGCGCGGTCGATGCTGGACTGGGCGCTGCGCAGTTCCGTCCCGAACTCCGCGACCTGGGCGAGCACCTGCTTGCTGGTCACGCCGAGCATCTTGGCGAGGGCGTGAACGCGCATCTTCTCCGGGAACACCGGATCGGTGGGCTGTGAATTCTCGGGCGGCGCTTGGTCGGCCACGTAAGTCTCCTCGAGCCCCCGGGCGCGTCCATCCCTGTCGGATGTGCGCGGCCACTCGGGGGCGCTGTCTGGTCCTCACACCGGGGTGTGAGTTCGTCTGGTCTCGCTCCGCGCGGCTTGTCGGTGATCGAAACGGTCACGTCCAATTCGCGCGGAGCCTGGCGGGCTGAACTCCGCGTCCCGTGCGCCTGATCATCCAGCGTGCCGCCGGGGAGGGATTTCCTCGTCCATGGCGGCAGCGATGCGGGCATCGAGCCGTGGTGTCACCGGTTGGACCGCACGCAGCTCTCGACGGTGACGAAACGTGTGCGGGTCAACCGCTGTCAGTATCCCACACGTCCACGGTGCCCCGACCGACGCCGCACCGTGCGGGCGAACGAAACCGGCTCAGGTCCCCGATCGGATCGGGCAACCTGAGCCGGGGCTGCGGAAACGGGGCGGTCAGGGTCGTGCGAGCCGCGGGAACCAGAGCGCGATCTCCCGCTCGGCGGACTCGACCGAATCGGACCCGTGCACGAGATTCTGCTGACCGTCGAGGGCGTGGTCGCCGCGGATGGTGCCGGGAGCGGCCTTCTCGACGGGATCGGTGCCGCCCGCGATCTGGCGGAACGCGGCGATCGCCCGGTGTCCCTCGACGACGGCCGCGACCAGCGGGCCGGAGGTGATGAACTCGAGCAGGCCCGGGTAGAACGGCCGCTCGACGTGCTCGGCGTAGTGCTTGCCCGCCACATCCGCGTCGGCGGTGCGCATCTCCAGCGCGGCGACGGACAGACCCTTGCGTTCGACGCGCGCGAGAATGTCGCCGATCAGGTTGCGGGCAACGCCATCGGGCTTGATCAGTACCAGGGTGCGCTCAGTCACGAAAGGACAGAATAGTGGGTCAGTCCCGCTGCCCTGCCAGCAGTCCCCGCTCGATCCGCGCTTCGATGTCCTTGCGCAGGTACAGCAGGTACGCCCACACCGCGGCGAAGATCAGACCCATCACGCCGATCGCCGGGTGAATGAACCAGCCCGCGATCAGGCCGACCTGCAGGCCGAGGTCCAGACGCAAACCCCAGCGCCGGGACTGCACCCCGCACGCGAGGATCATCAGGACACCGAGCACGGTGAGGTACACGACCGCTCCGGTGCTGATGCCGGTGCCGAGCTTCGCGACCGCGGGGATCCCGAGGAAGACCACGATTGCCTCGAGGATCAGGGTGCCGGAGCAGACCCCGCGGAATCCCTTCCACGGGTCGGTGGTCGGGGGCTTGAACTGGGCAGGTTGATCGGGGGTGCTCACGCCGGGTCCTTTCCGAACAGGGTGCGGGCCTCGCCCGCGGTGACGACGGATCCGGTGACGACGACACCGGCGCCGGAGATGGCCTCGCCGGGTTCGGCGACCTCCTCGGCAAGCCCGATCGCCGTTTCGATCGCATCCGGCAGGGTCGGGGCAACGACCACCCGCTCGTCCCCGAACCGGGCGACCGCCAGGTCGGCGAGGTGCTCGACGTCCATCGCACGAGGGGAACCGTTGCGGGTGACCACAATCTCGTCGAAGACCGGTTCCAGCGCGGTGAGGATGCCGTCGGCGTCCTTGTCCCCCAATACCGCGACGACGCCGACGAGTTTGCGGAAGTCGAACTCGGCCGACAGCGCCGACGCGAGGGCGCGGGCCCCGTCCGGATTGTGCGCGGCATCGAGAAAGACGGTCGGCGCGTTGCGGACCCGCTCAAGCCTGCCCGGGTTCGTCAGCGACGCAAAGGCTTCCCGGATCGCGTCGGCGTCGAGCTGCCGGTCGGGACCCGCCCCGAAGAACGCCTCGACCGCGGCGAGGGCGAGCGCGGCGTTGCGGGCCTGATGTTCGCCGTGCATCGGCAGGAAGATGTCGGTGTACACCCCGCCGAGCCCCTGCAGTTCGAGTTGCTGCCCGCCGACCGCGATCTGCCGCGCAAGGACGGTGAACTCCGATCCCTCGCGGGCGACGGCCGCGTCCGCCTCCACCGCGCGGCGCAGCAGCACGTCCATCACCTCGGGTTCCTGCTGCGCGAGGATCGCGACGGTGTCCCGCGGCACCAGCGAGTCCGGCGCCTTCTTGATGATCCCGGCCTTCTCGGCGGCGATGCCTGCCAGGTCGGTGCCCAGATAGTCGGCGTGGTCGAGGCTGATCGGGGTGATCACCGCGACCTGGCCGTCGACGACATTCGTTGCGTCCCAGCGGCCCCCGAGCCCGACCTCGATGACGCCGACGTCGACGGGCGCCTCCGCGAACGCGGCGAACGCCATCGCGGTGAGCACCTCGAACTTGCTCATCGCCGGACCCCCGGCTGCCCGCGACTGGGTGTCGACCATCTCGATGTACGGCGCGAGCTCGCGGTAGGTGTCGACGTAGGTGCGCGGCGAGACCGGCGCGCCGTCGATGCTGATCCGCTCGGTCGCCAGCTGCAGGTGCGGGCTGGTGGTGCGGCCGACCCTGCGGTGCAGCCGAGTGAGCAGGGCGTCGATCATCCGGGTCACCGACGTCTTGCCGTTGGTGCCCGCGACGTGGATCGCCGGGTAGGCCTGCTGCGGGGACCCGAGCAGATCCATCAGCGCGGCGATCCGGGTCAGCGACGGCTCGATCTTCGTTTCGGGCCAACGCTGGTCGAGCTCGGCCTCGACCAGCGCCAGCTCCGCGAGGTCCACCGGGGACGGGGTCCCCTGCTCGTCGCTCACGCCCGACCCAACTCCTCGAGCCGCGCGGTGATGCGGGTGATCTCCTCCTGCGCCACCTGCTGACGTCCCTTGATCTTGTCGACGACCGCGTCCGGGGCCTTCGCGAGGAAGGCCTCGTTGCCGAGCTTCGCCGCGGTCCCGGCGAGCTCCTTCTCGGCCGCCGCGAGGTCCTTCTCGAGCCGCTTGCGTTCGGCGCCGAGATCGACGGCACCGGAGGTGTCGAGTTCGACGGTGACGGTGGCGCGGCTCAGCCGCACCTCGACCGACGCGGTCGCGGCGAAGCCGTCCGACGGCTCGGTGAGCTTCGCGAGCGACGACACCGACGCGAGCTGGGCCTCGATGTCGGCGTCCGCGGCGCCGGACAGCCGGGCCGCGACCTTCTGCGACGGCTTGAGTCCCTGGTCGCTGCGGAACCGGCGGATCTCGGTGACAAGCTTCTGCAGGTCGGCGATCCGGCGGGCGGAGTCCGCGTCGGTCGGGGTGCCGGTCGCGGCGGGCCAGGACGCGACGACGACCGACTCGCCGCCGGTGAGCACCTTCCACAGCGTCTCGGTGACGAACGGAATCACCGGGTGCAGCATCCGCAGCAGCGTGTCGAGGACGTTGCCGAGCACGGCCTTGGTGCCGTCTGCATGCACGGAACCATCCGCGACCTGCACCTTCGCCAGCTCGAGGTACCAGTCGCACACCTCGTCCCACGCGAAGTGGTACAGCGCCTCGCAGGCCTTGGAGAACTCGAACTTCTCGAACGCCTCGTCGACCTCGGCGCGGACCTGCTCGAGCCGGTCCAGGATCCAGCGGTCGGCGTCGGTGAGCTGCTCGCGGGCGGGCAGGTCGGCGACGACCGCGCCGTTCATCAGCGCGAACTTGGTGGCGTTGAACAGCTTGTTCGCGAAGTTGCGGGACGACTGCGCATGGTCCTCACCGACCGCGAGGTCGCTGCCCGGGTTGGCGCCGCGGGCCAGGGTGAAACGCAGCGCGTCCGCGCCGAACCGGTCCACCCAGTCCAGCGGGTCGATGCCGTTGCCGCGGGACTTCGACATCTTCTTGCCGAACTGGTCACGCACCAGGCCGTGCAGGAACAGGTCGGTGAACGGAACCTTGCCGCCCTGGACTGCATCGTCACCGGAGACGTAGGTGCCGAACATCATCATCCGGGCCACCCAGAAGAACAGGATGTCGTAGCCGGTGACGAGAACGCTGGTGGGATAGAACTTCTCGAGCTCGAGGGTCTGCTCCGGCCAGCCCATCGTGGAGAACGGCCACAGCCCGGACGAGAACCAGGTGTCGAGGACGTCCGGATCCTGCTCCCAACCCTCGGGCGCTGTCTCGTCGGGGCCGAAGCACGCCACCTCGCCGTCCGGGCCGTACCAGATCGGGATCCGGTGGCCCCACCACAGCTGCCGGGAGATGCACCAGTCGTGCATGTTGTCGACCCACGCGAACCAGCGCGGCTCCTGACTGGCCGGGTGGATGGTGGTCGCGCCGTCGCGGACCGCGTCGCCTGCGGCCTTCGCGAGCGCGTCCACCTTGACCCACCACTGCATCGACAACCGCGGCTCGATGGTCTCGCCGGACCGCTCGGAGTGGCCGACGCTGTGCAGGTACGGACGCTTCTCGGCGACGACGCGGCCCTGCTCGGCGAGGGCCTCGCGCACCTTGACGCGCGCCTCGAACCGGTCCATGCCGTCGAATTGCGTTCCGGTGTCCGCGATCCGACCCGCCTTGTCCATAATGGTCGGCATCGGCAGGTTGTGCCGCAGACCCATCTCGAAGTCGTTGGGGTCGTGCGCGGGGGTGATCTTGACGGCGCCGGTGCCGAACTCGGGGTCGACGTAGTCGTCGGCGATGATCGGGATCGCGCGGCCGGTGAACGGGTGCTCAAGGGTGGTGCCGACGAGATGCCGGTAGCGCTCGTCGTCGGGGTGCACGGCGACGGCGGTGTCGCCGAGCATCGTCTCGACGCGGGTGGTGGCGACGATGACGTGCGGCTCGGCGTCGTCGAGGGAACCGTAACGCAGCGAGACGAGTTCGCCCTCGACCTCCTCGAACTTGACCTCGATGTCGGAGATCGCGGTCTGCAGCACCGGCGACCAGTTGACGAGCCGCTCGGCGCGGTAGATCAGGCCGTCGTCGTACATCCGCTTGAAGATGGTCTGCACGGCACGGGACAGGCCCTCGTCCATCGTGAAGCGGTCGCGGGACCAGTCGACGCCGTCCCCGATGCGACGCATCTGACCCTGGATGGTGCCCCCGGATTCACGCTTCCAGTCCCACACCTTCTCGATGAAGGCCTCGCGGCCGAGGTCCTCCTTCTTGGTGCCCGCGGCGGCGAGCTGCTTCTCGACGATGGTCTGCGTCGCGATGCCCGCGTGGTCCATGCCGGGCAGCCACAGCACCTCGAAGCCCTGCATCCGCTTGCGGCGGGTCAGCGCGTCCATCAGGGTGTGGTCGAGCGCGTGCCCCATGTGCAGGCTGCCGGTGACGTTCGGCGGTGGCAGCACGATGGAGTAGCCGGGCTTGTCGCTGGCGGCGTCGGCCTGGAAGTAGCCGGCCGCCACCCAGCCCTCGTACAACTGCTCCTCGACGGCGCTGGGGTCCCAGCTCTTCGGGAGGGCGTCTGCGGGGTTCTCGGGGTTCTGCGGCGCGGCACTGGTCACCTGCGCAATTCTAGAGAACGTCCCCTACCGTGGTTCCCGCCACATGGCCCACAGCGTGGGTCCGCCGTCGGGGATCACGATTTCCCGGGTCACCTCGAAGCCGAACCGCTGGTAGTACGGGACGTTCGACTCCTTGCTCGACTCCAGGTACGCGGGCGCGCGGTCGAGGTCGCACCGGTCGAGACGGGACCGCATCAGGGCCTGCCCGTGCCCGCCACCGCGGGCGGTCGGGTCGGTGCCGATGGTGCCGAGATACCAGTGCGGCCCGTCCGGGTGTGCGGCCTCGATCGTCGCGCCGACCGCGGCGGCGACCCCGGCCCGGCGCCCGAAGGCCCGCAGGATGGACGGGGCCATCACCAGTTGGGTCCACCGCGACTGCCGCCACCGATCGGGCGGATCCCACAGCGCCGCCCCGACGGCGCGGCCGTCGGCCGCGGCCACCTCAACGCCGCCGTGGGCCAGATGGTGGTGCCGGGTGAAGGCGGCGAACATCCGCGGCAGCCCGCGCCGCCGGTCCAGCGGGTCGGGCCACATCCACTGCATCACCGGGTCGTCATCGAACGCCCGACCGAGGACGCGGGCGAGTTCGGGAACGTCGGACCGGGTGGCGGGGTGCACGGTGGCCATGCCCGAGGCTATCCCGGAACCGGATCATTCGGTTGCCCCTACTCCGCCGATCGCAATGTCATTGCCTCTGCCTGCACCGACTGCCACCATGTCGCCATGGAGCCGCTGGAGATCACCGACCTGATCGCGGTTGCACCGGTGCGACGGGACGACGCCGCGACCCGGTTGCGGGCGTCGGGTCAGGAGCGTGCGGCCCGCCTGGTCGAGGCGCTTCCCGCGGTGGACGGCGTGCTCGACGCCGACCACTGCCGACGAGTGCTGCTCCGGATCCATGCCGAACTCCAACGGTTGGGCGAGGAGTTGCAGGTGCCGCGCCGGGTGGCCGACGAGATCAGGCTCATCACCCCGCGGCACACGGTGCGGCGGATCGTCGACGTCGGCTGCGGCACCGGGTACATCCTGCGCGGCCTCGCCCGTTCCGGCGCCCTCCCCGGTGTGGAACTGGTCGCCACCGACTTCAATGCCGACCTCGTCGACAGGGGACGCACGCTCGCCCGCCTCGACGACTGCGCCGTCCGCTTCGAGGTAGCCGACGCACTCGACCTGGCGACGGACGGCGTGCCGACCGTGGTGATCTCGACCGGCTTCCTGCACCACCTCGACCGCGCGCAGGTCCGCGAGTTCCTGGCCCGTCACGAGACCCCCACAATCGTCGGCTTCCTCCACTACGACCCGGAGCCAGGGTGGCTGACCAACCTGGGTTCCTGGGTCTTCCACCGCAGCCGGATGCGCGAACCCATCTCCCGGCACGACGGCAATCTGTCGATGCGGCGGGCGCACCCGACCGACTTCCTGCTGGGCGCTGCCACGGCGGCCGCGCCGTCGTTCGACGTCTCCTGCCGCGGTGGGCAGAGCCTGCACGGAGTGTGGCGCCCGCTGATCGGGGTGCGCGGGGCGGACGGGTGAACGTCGCGGCGCTGACGGTCCTGACGATCGCCCTGCTCGACGGCGCGTTCGCGGGCTATCGGGCGGCGCAGGGCCGGACGGGTCGACTCGCCACCCTGCGGCGCGACACCCTGGCGCAGGCGAGGGGTGTCGCGGTATGGGCGGCCCTGGCGGCTGGCCCCCTGGCGATCGGTCTGCTCGTTGTCCCGCGGGAGGTCCGCCGGACCGCGGCCGAGGCGCTGGCGGCGGCCCTGACACCGTTCGCCCTGGTCACACTCGTCGCCATCGCGACCTGGTGCGTCCTGCCGTGGCGGACCAGGTATCTGGCGATGGCGGTCGTGTTGGGGCCGATGACGTTGCTGCGCCCGGCGATCTGCGTGGCCGGCGCCGTTGCCGTGTGGATCGGGACCGGCGATCCGACCGCCACCGCCGCGACTGGCGTGGCCGGGGGTGCACAGCTACTGGTGGAACCTGCGGTGGGACACCTCTGGTACACCAAAAACCCGGTGGCCGGCAGGGGCACGGTCGGGGTGTGATGGCGGCATGCACGTGTACGAGTACGCCGCCCACGATGCGGTCGGCCTGGCCACACTGATCCGGCAAGGGGACGTGACGGCGGCCGAGGTCGAGGCCGCGGCGCGGCGCGCGCTGGACGCGGTGAACCCGGACCTGAACGCGCTGACCCTGCCGGTGTTCGACCCGGCACCCGACGCCGACCCGTCGGGGCCGCTGGCCGGGGTGCCGATGGTCGTCAAGGACAGCGGCCCCGTCGTCCGGGGGATCCCGTTCACCCTTGGCAGCCGCGCCCTCCGCGGCGCCGTCGCTGGCTGCGATCTGGAGGTGATGCGCCGGTTCCGGGCCGCCGGGTTGGTCGCGCTCGGTCAGAGCACGGCACCGGAGCTGGGACTGAACTTCGCGACGGAATCCCGACGCTACGGGGCGACCCGCAACCCGTGGAACCTCGATCGCGGGGTCGGCGGGTCGAGCGGCGGGTCCGCGGCGTTGGTCGCGGCGGGCGCGGTGCCGATCGGGCACGGCAACGACGGCGCCGGGTCGCTGCGGGTCCCCGCGTCGTGCTGCGGGCTGGTCGGGCTCAAACCGAGCCGGAGCCGGGTGCCGGTCGGGCCGTCCGGTTCGAGCGGATCCTCGGGTGGTGGGGTGACCGGGGAGGTGGGGTTCGGCCAGGTGTACGAGTTCGGCCTGACCCGCACGGTCCGGGACTGCGCGGCCCTACTGGACGCGGTCAGCGGGCCGATCATCGGGGAGAAGTACGCCGCCGCTCCCCCGGCCGTGCCGTATCCGACGTCGCTGTCGACCGACCCCGGTCGGCTGCGGGTCGCGGTGTCCACCCTGGCCGGCGTGCCCGTCGACGCGCAGGTCGCGGACGCCGCAATCACCGCGGCGCGCGTCCTCGAGTGGATCGGGCACGACATCACCGAGGCAGCGCCCGCGGTATGCGAGGACGACGTCGTGGAGGCGTGCCTGCTCACCGCGTACTCGACGGGTGCGGCGATGCTGCGGGCCCCGATCCGACCGAATCCCGATCTGCTGGAGTCGGTGTCGCGGGTGGTTCTGCAGGAGGCCGCGGCCGCGCGGATGCCGGACGTCGCCGCCGCGATCGACGCCCAGGGCCGCGTCACCCGCGCGGTCGGGGACTTCTTCGCTCGCCACGATCTGCTGGTGACGCCAACGGTGGCACAGTTGCCGCCGCCGCACGGCACCCTCGACTACGACGCCGCGGGGCACACCGTCCGGTCGTGGATTCGGCGGATCCTCGAGTTCGGCCCGTTCACGGCCGCCTACAACGTGTCCGGCAATCCGGCGATCAGCCTGCCGCTGGCGCAGAGTCGGGAGGGGCTGCCGATCGGGGTGCAGCTCGTCGCCGCACCCGGCCGCGAGGACCTGCTACTTGCCGTCGCCGCCCAGCTTGAGCAGGCGGTGCCGTGGCGTGACCGGGTCCCGCCGCTGTCCGCGGATGGGTAGGGCGTGTCTCCTAATCCGTCTCGGCGCCGAAATGGGGAGTGGGAGACATGCCCTAGAGGTCAGCGCAGGCCGTGCCTGCGGGCGACGATCCGCTCGACCAGCCCGCGCGGCGCGATCCGGCGCAGCGCGAACACCATCGGGGCGTTGGAGCCGACGGCATACAGCGGTCGCGGCCGCTTGGCGTCGATCGCCGTCAGCACGGTCCGCGCGACCGTGTCCGCGCTGATCCCGGACCGTTCGTTGGCGTCGAGATGCTCGATCATCGTGCGGTAGTCGGCGGTGTACGGCGAGTCATCGGCGAGATAGTGGGTGCGCCGTTCGCCGATGCCGGTGGCGATCGAGCCGGGCTCGACGGTGGTGATCGCGACCCCGAACGGGGACACCTCGCGACGTGCGGCGGTCGCGAAGCCCTTGATCGCGGCCTTCGTCGCAACGTACGAGGATCGGTGTGCGAGGGGGAAACTCGCGAGCATCGACCCGACCATCACGACCCGGCCGGAGCGGCGGGCCCGCATGCCGGGCAGCAGCAGCTGGGTCAGCCGCACCGCGCCAAACACGTTGGTGCGGAACAGCCGTTCGATCGCGTCCATCGGCAGTTCCTCGAGCGGACCGCTCTGGCTCTCCCCCGCATTGTTGACGAGAACGTCGACGGCGCCCGCCGCGGCGGCGCAGGCGGCGATGGACGCCTCGTCGGTGAGGTCGAGCGGCAGGTATCGGACGCCGGGGATTGGGTTCGTGATCGCATCCGGGTTGCGGCTGGTGCCGTACACCGTCCACCCGCGTCCGGCGAGGGCCCCCGCGACCGCCGCCCCGATCCCCGACGACGCGCCCGTCACCAGTGCCGTCCGTGCACCCGACCCGCCCATGCCGCACCCTCCCTCGACGTAATTCCTCGACGACCGTAGTGCACGACACGCGCACCGCGGGCGAGTCACGCCGCCGACGCCACGGACGCGGGAGCATGTGTCCGTGACATCGTGGATACAGGTGCTGGTGGCAATGGACGAGGGTCCGACCGCACCGGTTCACGGTGTCGTCCGGGTTGTCGATCCGGAACGGACGCCCGAACTCGTCAGCTGGGCGAGTGCCGGTGCACCCCCGGTGTTCGTGGGGCTGGGCGGCGACGAGGTCCGGCTGTGGCGGGACGGTCCGCGTACCCGGATCGACACCCGCACCGGCGAGCCGCTGTTCATTTGCGACGGCGACACCGCGTGGCGGTTCGAGCACGACGAACCACCGCTGCGGGCCGATGCGCGCCGGGTCCACTACCTCGGCCCCGGCCGCGAGTTGGCGGTGACCCGGCCCGCGACGGACTGGCTCGGTAATGACTTCACCCGACCGACCGGCCCGGTCGTCGACACCGAGTTCCTCGGCCGCCGCTGCTGGGAGGTCGAACTCGCGCCCCCACCGCGCAAGCCTGCGCCGATCCGGTTGATCGTGGACGCGGAGACCGGCGCGGTCCTGCAGCAGCGCAACGACGCGGCCGGGCTCGCCGGGCTGCAGCAGGTGCTGCACCCCGGCGAGCGACCCCGACCGTGACTACTGCTTCGGGATCGCCGGATGCCCCTCGGACGCCTGCACGACGACGAATCCGCTGCCGGTCAGGCCCAACTGGTACGCCTCCCCCGACCCGCGTCCGACGACGGCGCCGAGCTTCGCGGTCTTGCGGATGGTGGACTGCAGCCCGGTCGACCACATCACCGCGCTCTGCATGTCGACGTGGGTCGGCACGTCGACGTTCAGCACCACCGGGGTGCCGTAGGCGGTGATCGCGAGGACCCCGTGACCGCTGAATGTGGTGTTGAACAGTCCGCCGCTGAGCATCGACGCGCCCTCGACACGGTTGATGTCCCAGCCGAGGGTGGACTCGAACGCGAGGACGTTGCCGCCGTTGACGGTCACCGACTCGCCCTCGAGTTCGAACAGGAAGATCTCGTCGGCGTCGGCCGCGAGAAACACGTCGCCGCTGCCGGACACCTGCATCAGCGACATGCCCTCGCCGGTGAGTGCCTTCTTGAAGAACTTCCCGATGCCGCCGCTGCCCTGGTACGCGAAGTCCACCTCACCCTGGTAGGCCACCATCGACCCCTGTCTGGCCAGGAAGTGCCCGCCGGTGCCCCGCAGGTCCACCTTGAGCATCCGCTTGTTCTGCAGCATGAATGTGCCTGGCGTCCCGCTGCGTTCGGTGTTGGTGAACAGATCGCTGCGCACAAGGGTCCTTCCGTTCGGGTGGTCAGCCGCCGAGCAGCGGAGCGATGCGCGGCGGAATGTCGTTCAGAGCGTATGGCAGCGACAGCACCGTGCTCCACGTCATCGCCTCGGCGGCCGCGTCGTCGAGGATGATGACGCGGCCCCCCTCCACGACGGGCAGACCCGCGTAGACGGGTGTCGCCGCGAGCTCAGCACGGAGCTTGTCGCCGAAGCCGCCGCCGGCATACCAGACGAGCAGGTCCGTGTCGGCGAGGGTCAACTGTTCGGTACTGATCGGGGCGAAGTTGGTGCCGGTGATCTGTTGGGTGACAGGAGGATTCACGAAACCGAGTTCGGTGAAGAACCGCACCTTCGGGTCCTCGGGGCCGTAGACCCCGAACTGGCCGGGCCCCTTCAGCGCACCGACGATCACCGTCCTGCCCGCAAATTCCGGGTGCGCGGCCGCGACGTCGGTGAACTGCTGCTGCACGGCGTTGACGAGGTCGTCGGCCTGCGCCGACCGGCCGAGGGCCTTGCCGATGGTCCGGGTCTGGATCTGCCAAGGCACCCCGAAGTCGGCGAACTCCGCGGGCTGCCCGACGGTCGGCGCGAGGGCGGACAGCGTGTCGTGCTCGTTCTGCGTCAGCCCGGAATAGGTGCCGAGGACCAGGTCCGGGTCGGTGGCCGCCACCGCCTCGATGTCCAGCCCGGCGCCCGCGGTGCCGATCACGGCCGGGTGCGCGCCGCCGAGGCGGTCATGCGCCCACGGCCAGGTGGCGTCGGGCTGATTGCCGTACCAGTCGAACACCCCGACCGGGACGACCCCGAGCGCAAGGATCGCGTCGTGGTCGTTGTAGCCGACGCTGACCACCCGCCGCGGGTCGTCGGCGACGACCACCCGGCCATACTTGTCGCCGAGGGTGGCGCCCGTCGAGCCACTCGGCTGGGCGTCTCCGCTGCCGCATCCGGTGGCGACGGCCAGCGCGACGCCGGAGGCCCCGATCAGGAACCCGCGACGGGTCAGACGATCCATGTTCTCCACCCTCATGCTCACGGAAAGAAGGTGAGGCTATCCCAATTTGCGACACCCGTGTGCGGTGTTGCCTATCGGTCCGCTCCCGATCGCGCCACTATGGACACATGACTCGCAAAGCCCCGGCACAGGACATCGACGAATCCCAGGTCGCGGTCAGCCCCCCGAAGGACCACGCCGCGGGGGTCAAGGCCGTCGTGGTGTCAATGGAGCGAGCCGTCGAGCAGATGGGGGTGGCGCGCACCGCCCAGACGTTGACCCGGCTGAACCAGCGGCACGGCTTCGACTGCCCCGGCTGCGCGTGGCCGGAGACGCCCGGGCACCGCAAGCCAGCCGAGTTCTGCGAGAACGGCGCGAAGGCGGTCGCGGAGGAGGCGACGCTGCGGACCGTCACCCCGGAGTTCTTCGCCGCGCACCCGCTGGCCGAACTGGCGGAGAAGACCGACTACTGGCTGGGTCAACAGGGCCGGATCACCCATCCGATGGTGCTGAGGGAGGGGGCGAGCCACTACACCCCGATCGACTGGGACGAGGCCTACCGGCTGATCGCCGACACGTTGACCGCGCTCGCCACGCCGGATGAGGCCGTCTTCTACACCTCGGGCCGCACCAGCAACGAGGCCGCATTCCTGTACCAGTTGATGATCCGCAGCTTCGGCACCAACAACATGCCGGACTGCTCGAACATGTGCCACGAGTCGTCGGGCAGTGCGCTGACCGAGTCGATCGGCATCGGCAAGGGCTCGGTGACCGTCCCCGACCTCGAGTACGCGGACCTGATCCTGATCGCGGGCCAGAACCCGGGCACCAACCATCCGCGCATGCTGTCGACGCTGGAAGCGGCAAAGGGCAACGGCGCGAAGATCATCGCGATCAACCCACTGCCGGAGGCCGGACTGCTGGGGTTCAAGGATCCGCAGAAGGTCGGCGGCGTGATCGGCAAGGGCGTCGAGATCGCGGACGAGTTCCTGCAGATCCGACTCGGTGGCGACATGGCGCTGTTCCGCGGATTGGCGCGGCTGCTGTTCGAGGCGGACGACGCCGCGCCGGGCACGGTGCTGGATCGGGACTTCATTGCCGAGCACTGCGCGGGATTCGAGGAGTACGAGCGAGCGGCCCGCACCGTCGATCTCGACACTGTCCTCGACGCGACCGGACTGACCAGCACCCAGCTGCGGGACACGGCGGACGCGTTGATCCGGTCCCGGCGGACGATCGCGTGCTGGGCGATGGGGCTGACCCAGCAGACGCACGGCGTCGCGACGATCCAGGAGATCACGAACCTGCTGCTGATGCGCGGGATGATGGGCAAGCCGGGCGCCGGTGTCTGCCCGGTCCGCGGGCACTCGAACGTGCAGGGCGACCGGACGATGGGCATCTGGGAGCGGATGCCCGACAGCTTCCTCGACGCGCTCGACCGCGAGTTCGGCATCACCAGCCCCCGCAAGCACGGCCTCGACACCGTCGACGCGATCCGCGCGATGCGGGACGACCAGGCCCGGGTGTTCATGGCGATGGGCGGCAACTTCCTTCGCGCCACCCCGGACACGGCCACCACCGAGGATGCGCTGCGCCGCTGCCGATTGACGGTGCAGGTGTCCACGAAGCTGAACCGCTCGCACGTGGTCACCGGCGCCACCGCGCTGATCCTGCCGACCCTGGGCCGCACCGACAAGGACATCCAGGCAGGCGGCAAACAGCTGGTGTCCGTAGAGGATTCGATGTCGATGGTGCATCTGTCCCGCGGCAGCCTGACGCCGGTCAGCGAGCACCTGCGCAGCGAGGTGGCGATCATCTGCGACCTGGCACGCGAACTGCTCGGCGCCGAACACAGCGTGCCCTGGCTGGCGCTGTCCGCCGACTACGACCGGATCCGGGACGCCATCTCCCGGGTGGTGCCCGGGTGCGAGAACTACAACGAGCGGGTCCGCCGCCCGGACGGCTTCCAGCTGCCGCATCCGCCGCGGGATCGGCGCGAGTTCCCCACCACCACCGGGAAGGCGAACTTCGTCACCGGCGAGCTGCAGTGGGTGCCGACACCCCCCGGCCGGCTGATCCTGCAGACGCTGCGCAGCCACGACCAGTACAACACCACGATCTACGGCCTCGACGACCGGTATCGCGGCGTCAAGGGTGGGCGCCGGGTGATCTTCGTGTCCGCCGCGGACCTGGTCGAGTTGGGGCTGATCGACGGATCCCGGGTGGACATCGTCTCGGAGTGGACGGCAGCCGACGGCACCGTCGAGGAGCGACGGGTGTCGGACTTCCGGGTGGTCGAGTACTCCACCCCGAAGGGCAACGCCGCCGCCTACTACCCGGAGACCAATCCGCTGATCCCGCTCGATCACGTTGCCGCCAAGTCGAACACGCCGGTCTCGAAGGCCGTGGTGGTGCGGTTGGAGCCGGTCGGCTGATGGGTCGGGTCACCACGAGGCGGCCGGTGCTCCGGATCGCGCCGTCCGGCACCGTCCGGCGCCCGGACAGCCTCGCCGTCGAGGAGCCCCTGGAGATCCGGATGGGCGGCCGATCGCTGACCGTCACCATGCGCACCCCCGGACACGACGTCGACCTAGTGCATGGATTCCTGCTCGGCGAGGGGATCATTCGGTCCGCCGACGACGTCACGGTGATCCGGTACTGCGACGGGGTCGACTCCGACGGCGCGAACACGTACAACGTCCTCGACGTCGCACTGACCGCCGGAACACCGGAACCTGTTGTTGCCCAGCGGAACTTCCTGAGCACCTCGGCCTGCGGGGTGTGCGGGAAGGCGTCGCTCGATGCGGTCCGGGTGCGGGCGCCATACGACCTCACCGCGTCGACGCTGACGGTGCCCGCGACGGTGCTCGCCGCCCTCCCGGACACGATGCGCGCCCGGCAGCGGGTGTTCGACTCCACCGGCGGCCTGCACGCGGCCGGGCTGTTCACCGCCGACGGCGCCCTGCTCGCGCTGCGGGAGGATGTCGGCCGACACAACGCCGTCGACAAGGTCCTCGGCTGGGCAGTCACCGAGGGTCGGGTGCCGCTGTCGGGGACGATCCTCGCGGTCAGCGGCCGCGCCTCGTTCGAGCTGGTGCAGAAGGCCGTGGTGGCCGGGGTACCGATGCTCGCCGCGGTCTCCGCGCCGTCGTCCCTGGCGGTCGACCTCGCCGCCGAGTCCGGTCTCACGCTGGTGGGGTTCCTCCGCGGCGAGACAATGAACGTCTACGCCGGGGCGCAGCGGATCGCCGTGCCGTAGGGCGCCCCGCCGGTCACGAACGGGCGGTTGCCGGACCATCGCCCGAGAGGCGTGTCCAGTAACCGCCCGTTCGGTGCGGCTGCCCACCGCGCGACCCTCCCCACCCGACGATCTGCGACACTCGGGGCGTGACTCAACCGGGCTACGACGCGCTCGCCGATCTGTACTCCGAAACGTTTCCGTCCGCCTATCAGACGGCCCTCGAGCGGCACACGATCGCGGCCTTCGCCGAACTCGTCGGCGACGGGCCCGCGGAGGGTGTCGTGGTGGATGTGGGGTGCGGACTCGGTGGCATCACCGCCGACCTCACCGCACGCGGTCTCGAGGTGATCGGCGTCGACCCGAGCCGCGGCATGCTCGACATTGCCCGCCGCGACCACCCGCACCTCGAGTTCGCCTGCGACGACGCGTTACTCGGATCGGTGGACTTCGGCGGCAGGCCGGTCCGCGCGATTCTCGCACGGTACAGCCTGATTCACGTCCCACCGGCGGATGTCCCGGCGGTGCTGGCTCGATGGGCCGCACTGACGGGTCCCGGTGCACTCGTCGCGGTCGCCGGTCAGAGCACCGATACGCCCGGCGAGATCGTCGAGTTCGATCACGTCGTCCGCCGGGCCTGGCGGTGGCACCCGGATGCGCTGGCCCGGGCACTGGCCGACGCGGGCTTCGACGAGGAGTGGCGGATGACGAGCCGACCGGATGTGCTGCACCGGTTCCCGGACGTCCACCTCGTCGCCCGCCGCCGCCCGTAACCACCCCGGACGGCGGCGGACCGGGTCAGTTGCCGCGCCGGATCCACTCCTCCAGGTGCGGCGACTCGGCGCCGAGGGTGGTGCCGTCCCCGTGCCCGGTGTGCACCCGCGTCTCCGGCGGCAGCGCGAACAGCCTGTCGCGGATCGACCCGATGATCGTCGGGAAATCCGAGTACGAGCGCCCCGTCGCACCGGGACCGCCCGCGAACAGGGTGTCGCCGGTGAACAACTCCCCCGCCTCCGGCAGGTACAGGCACGTCGACCCCGGCGAGTGACCTGGCGTCGCGATGGCCTGGATGTCGGTGCCCGCCACCGTGATCCGCTGTCCGTCCTCCAGCGTCCCGTGCGCGACGCCGGGGTGCGTCATCTCCCACAGCATGTTGTCGGCGGGGCTCAGGAGGATCGGTGCGTCCAGCCGCTCGGACAGTTCGGGGGCGACGGTGATGTGATCGTTGTGCCCGTGTGTACACACGATCGCGACGACCTTCCGGCCCGCGACCGCATCGACGATCGGCTGGGCGGTGTGCGCGGCGTCCACGATCACGACCTCGGAGTCGTCCCCGATCAGCCAGATGTTGTTGTCCACATCCCAGCTGCCGCCGTCGAGTTCGAACGTCCCCGACGTGACGACGCGGTCCACCCGGAACCCGTTCCCCGTCGCTACGCTGGCCTCGCGCGTCACAGCACGACCACCGAACGCAGCACCTCACCGCGGTGCATCGACTCGAACGCCGCCTCGACCTCGTCGAGCGCGATCCGTTCGGTGACGAACTTCTCCAGCGGCAGTCGTCCCTGCCGGTACAGGTCGACGAGCATCGGGAAGTCCCGCTCGGGCAGGCAGTCGCCGTACCACGACGACTTCAGCGCGCCGCCGCGGGAGAAGAAGTCCACCAGCGGCATCTCCAGGGTCATGTCCGGGGTCGGGACCCCGACGAGAACCACGGTGCCTGCCAGGTCCCGCGCGTAGAACGCCTGCTTCCACGTCTCCGGGCGGCCGACGGCGTCGATGACCACGTCCGCACCGAATCCGCCGGTGAGGTCCTGCACGGCCTCGACGACGTCGAACTCGGTCGCGTTCAGCGTGTGGGTGGCGCCGAGGTCCCGCGCCCACTCCAGCTTCTTGGCGTCGCGGTCGATCGCGATGATCGTGTTCGCGCCCGCGAGCCGCGCGCCCATGATCGCGGCGTCACCGACGCCGCCGCAGCCGATGACGGCGACCGAGTCGCCGCGGCCGACATTGCCGGTGTTCATCGCCGCGCCCATGCCCGCCATGACGCCGCAGCCGAGGAGGCCAACGACGGCGGGGTCGGCGGCGGGATCCACCTTGGTGCACTGGCCTGCGTGCACGAGCGTCTTGTCGGCGAAGGCACCGATCCCCAACGCCGGGGTCAGCTCGGTGCCGTCCTCGAGGGTCATCTTCTGCGTCGCGTTGAACGTGTCGAAGCAATACTGCGGGCGGCCCCGCTTGCAGGCACGGCACTGCCCGCACACGGCCCGCCAGTTCAGCACGACGAAGTCGCCGACGGCGACGGAATCGACACCCTCGCCCACGCTTTCGACGACACCCGCCGCCTCGTGGCCGAGCAGGAACGGGTACTCGTCGTTGATGCCGCCGTCCCGGTAGGTGAGGTCGGTGTGGCAGACGCCGCATGCGGCGACGGCGACGACGACCTCGCCGGGGCCGGGGTCGGGGACGGTGATCGGGACGATCTCCACCGGGGCGCCCTTCGAGCGCGCGATCACACCTCGTACCTGCTGCGGCATTTGCCTGATCTCCTCACATGTCCGGCGGGCGCACCGTTGCGATACCCGCGCTGTCGACCGTAACCCCGACGCGCGGGATGGACGAGCAGAGCACGGCGCCCCCACCGGTCGGTGGGGGCGCCGTGGTCCGCTGAAGCTGCTACGCCGACTTGTCGCGGCGCTCGCGGTCCGGCTTGCGCGGCACGATCGTCGGCAGCACGTTGTCGTTGACGGTCTCCCCCGTCACGACCACCTTGGCGACGTCGTCGCGGCTCGGGATGTCGTACATCACCGGCAGCAGAACCTCTTCCATGATGGCGCGCAGGCCGCGGGCGCCGGTGCCGCGCAGGATCGCCTGGTCGGCGACCGCCTCGAGCGCGTCCGTGGTGAACTCGAGTTCCACCCCGTCCATCTCGAACAACCGGGTGTACTGCTTGACTAGGGCGTTCTTCGGCTCCGAGAGAATCTGGACCAGGGACTCCTTGTCCAGGTTCGTCACCGACGCAACCATCGGGAGGCGCCCGATGAACTCGGGGATCAGCCCGAACTTGATCAGATCCTCCGGCATGACCTCGGCGAAGTGGTCCTGGGTGTCGATTTCCGCCTTCGACCGGACCTCCGCACCGAACCCGAGCCCGCGCTTGCCGACCCGGTCGGCGACGATCTTCTCCAGGCCGGCGAACGCACCGGCGACGATGAACAGCACGTTGGTGGTGTCGATCTGGATGAACTCCTGGTGCGGATGCTTGCGCCCGCCCTGCGGCGGCACGCTCGCCTGCGTGCCCTCCAGGATCTTCAGCAGCGCCTGCTGCACGCCCTCACCGGACACGTCGCGGGTGATCGACGGGTTCTCCGACTTGCGGGCGATCTTGTCGACCTCGTCGATGTAGATGATGCCGGTCTCGGCGCGCTTGACGTCGTAGTCGGCGGCCTGGATCAGCTTGAGCAGGATGTTCTCGACATCCTCGCCGACGTACCCGGCCTCGGTGAGCGCCGTCGCGTCGGCGATCGCGAACGGCACGTTGAGCATCTTCGCGAGGGTCTGCGCCAGGTAGGTCTTGCCGCAGCCCGTCGGGCCGAGCATCAGGATGTTCGACTTCGCCAGTTCGACGGTCTCACCGCGCACGTCCCGGCCCTTGTCGCCGGCCTGGATGCGCTTGTAGTGGTTGTAGACCGCGACCGCGAGGGTCCGCTTGGCCGCGTCCTGGCCGATCACGTAGTTCTCGAGGAAGTCGCGGATCTCGGCCGGCTTCGGCAGCTCGTCGAGCTTGACGTCGCTGGACTCGGCGAGCTCTTCCTCGATGATCTCGTTGCACAGGTCGATGCACTCGTCGCAGATGTAGACGCCGGGGCCCGCGATGAGCTTCTTCACCTGCTTCTGACTCTTACCGCAGAACGAGCATTTCAGCAGGTCTCCGCCGTCACCGATGCGTGCCATCTCGTCAGGTCCTACTTCCTTCTCAGCTGCACTCGCTACGGGTGCTGACCGTTCCGGTCCGGCCGGTTGGGTTGCTGTTGGGCCGATGTCGCATGGGCCGCGCCCGACGGGCGTAACCCCTGACTGTGACCGTACCCGCCCAGCCGGAACGGGGTCGACTTGTTGACCGTGTTTCGCGCCGACCCGCCCGGACCGTTACAGGTCGGGCGGGTCGACACCCAGACGTCACAAGCGCACGGGGCGCGTCACTTCTGCGCGGAGAGCTTCCGGTACTCGAGGACGTTGTCGATGATCCCGTAGTCCTTGGCCTCCTCGGCCGTCAGGATCTTGTCCCGGTCGGTGTCCTTGCGGATCACCTGCGGATCCTTGCCGGTGTGCCGACCGAGGGTCTCTTCCATCAGCCTGCGCATCCGCTCGATCTCGGCGGCCTGGATCTCCAGGTCGGAGACCTGCCCCTGGATGCCGCCGGTCGCGGGCTGATGGATCAGCACCCGCGCGTTCGGCAGCGCGAGACGCTTGCCCGGGGTGCCCGCCGCGAGCAGCACGGCGGCCGCCGACGCCGCCTGCCCGAGGCACACGGTCGTGATGTCGGCACGCACGTACTGCATGGTGTCGTAGATCGCCATCAGCGCGGTGAACGAGCCGCCGGGCGAGTTGATGTACATCGTGATGTCGCGGTCGGGGTCCTGCGACTCCAGCACCAGCAGCTGCGCCATCAGGTCGTTCGCGGAGACGTCGTCGACCTGGTTGCCCAGGAAGATGATTCGCTCCTCGAACAGCTTGTTGTACGGGTCGGAGGTCTTGACGCCGTAGCTGGTCTGCTCGGTGAACTGCGGCAGGATGTAGCGGGCCGACGGTCCGGCCGGGGCGGTGCCCGAGAGCGCGCGCGGGGTGTAGAGGTTGGTCATCTGCTTCTCCAGGAAGGTAGGGGGCGTCGGGGCGGACGTGCCGTGCTGCCTAGTTGTTTCCGGTGCCGCCGGCCTGCCGCGCGCGGGAGATGACGTGGTCGACGAAGCCGTACTCGAGGGCCTGGGTCGCGGTGAACCAGCGGTCGCGATCCGAGTCGATCGTGATCTGCTCGACGGTCTGACCGGTGTGCTCGGCGATCAGCTCGGCCATCTCACGCTTGGTCTGCGCGAACTGCTCGGCCATGATCGCGATGTCGGCGGCGGTGCCACCGATGCCGGCGGACGGCTGGTGCATCATGATCCGCGCGTGCGGCAGCGCGTACCGCTTGCCCCGGGTGCCCGCGGAGAGCAGGAACTGACCCATCGACGCGGCAAGGCCCATGCCGAAGGTCGCGATGTCGCACTCGGCGAACTGCATGGTGTCGAAGATGGCCATGCCCGCCGTCACCGAACCGCCGGGCGAGTTGATGTACAGCGAGATGTCGCGGGTCGGATCCTCCGCCGACAGCAGCAGAATCTGCGCGCACAGCTTGTTGGCGATGTCGTCGTCGACCTGGGTACCGAGGAAGATGATGCGCTCGCGCAGCAGTCGCTCGTACACCGAGTCGCTGAGGTTCAGACCTGACGTGGCCGAAGTCATGACGGTGCCCTGCGACGCCGCCGGGTTCTGTGAAGTCACGGTACCTGCCTTCTCGATCGCTGAATGTTCTCGATCACTGGGTTGCCCGACCACGCACGAGTCGCGAGCGGGGAACGTTGTGTCCTGACACAGACACTAACGAACAGGGGCGGCCCCGGAGTCCCGGTGCCGCCCCTGTTCGCTGATGGCGTGAAAACTAGCTCTCGTCCGCCGCCTCGGCCTCGTCGTCCGGGCTGCCGAACAGTTCCTTGGTGTCGACGGTGGCACCGGTGGTGTCGGTGACCGTGAACTTCTCGACCACTCCGGCGAGCGCCTTGCCGCGACGCACGTCGGCGAAGACCGCACCGAGCTGGCCCGCCTGCTGGATCTGCTGGATGAACTGGTCCGGCGCCATGCCGTACTGCTGCGCCTGGAACAGGATCCGCTCGGTCAGCTCCTGCTGGCCGACATTGGTGCCCTCGGCCTCGGCGATCGCGTCGAGCAGCAGCTGCGTCTTGACCGACTTCTCGGCGGACGTCTTGGCGTCGGCCTCGAACTCCTCACGCGAGGAGCCCTGCGACTCGAGCAGCTCGGCGAGCTTCGCCTCGTCGTGGTCGAGGCCGTGGACCGCGTCGTGGATGGCGGCGTCGACCTCGGCCTTGACGACGGCCTCGGGCAGCGGGACCTCGACGGTCTCGAGCAGGGTCGCGAGGACCTTGTCCCGGATCTGGCCCGCCTGCTCGACCTTCTTGACGCGCGCAACGCGCTCACGCAGGTCGGCGTTCAGCTCGTCGAGGGTGTCGAACTCGCTGGCCATCTGGGCGAACTCGTCGTCGGCCTCGGGCAGCTCACGCTTCTTGACGGTGTCGACCTTGACGGTGACAACCGACTCCTTGTCGGCGTGCTCGCCCGCGACCAGCTTGGTGGTGAACTCCTTCGACTCACCGGCCTTCAGACCGATGATCGCCTCGTCGAGGCCCTCGATCAGCTGGCCGGACCCGACCTCGTGGGACAGGCCGGTGGTGGAGGCCTCCGGGACGTCCTCGCCGTCGACGGTCGCGGACAGGTCGATGGAGACGAAGTCGCCTTCCTCGGCGGCCCGGTCGACGCCGACCAGGGTGCCGAAGCGCTGACGCAGCGACAGCAGCTGCTCGTCGACGGCCTCGTCGGTGATCTCGATCGGGTCGACCTCGACGGCCAGCGCCGCAAAGTCGGGCAGGGTGATCTCGGGGCGCACGTCGACCTCGGCGGTGAACGCGAGCTCCTGGCCGTCCTCGATCTTGGTGATCTCGATCTCGGGCTGGCCGATCACCTTGACCTCGCCGGCGACGACCGCCTCCTGGTAGCGGCCCGGCAGCGCGTCGTTGACGACCTGCTCAAGCACCGCGCCGCGACCGACACGCGCCTCGAGCAGCTTCGCCGGGGCCTTGCCCGGGCGGAAGCCGGGGAGACGGATCTGCTGCGCGAGGGCCTTGTACGCCTTGTCGAAGTCGGGCTTGAGCTCCTCGAAGGGCACCTCGACGTTGATACGGACCCGCGTCGGGCTCAGCTGCTCGACGGTGCTCTTCACGGACATGCTCCTTCGTGTGGTCTATCCGGTGTGCGGGCACCCGATCTTCGGATGCCCGCGTCTGTTTCGTGTTGTCCCTGGTCGGGGTGACAGGATTCGAACCTGCGACCCTCCGCTCCCAAAGCGGATGCGCTACCAAGCTGCGCCACACCCCGTCCGTTCGCGAAGTACCGACCCCGCGAATCGAAACCGCGGCGCCCGCACCGAGTGGGAATCCTACGACCACCCGATTGGCGAATCCAAAGCGAGGTTATGTACAGTCTCCAACGCAGACGGCAGTCATGGCGATCCCAAGTTGTCGTATGCGTCGGGGATGTAGCTCAATGGTAGAGCCCTAGTCTTCCAAACTAGCTACGCGGGTTCGATTCCCGTCATCCCCTCCAGCAGGGCAAAGCCCGCCACCATTCGGTGGCGGGCTTTTTCGTTTCCCTGGACCGCCCCGCAGCGCCGCGCACCGATCTAAGGTGCAACCTGTTACAGGTTTGCCACCGAATCAGTGAAGGAACCGCGCATGCACACCCCGCTCTGCGATGACCTCGGCATCGAGTTCCCCATCTTCGCGTTCACCCACTGCCGCGACGTCGTCGTCGCGGTCAGCAAGGCGGGCGGCTTCGGAGTGCTCGGCGCGGTCGGGTTCACCCCCGAGGAGCTCGAGATCGAGCTGAACTGGATCGACGAGCACATCGGCGACCACCCCTACGGTGTCGACATCGTCATCCCGAACAAGTACGAGGGCATGGACTCGAACCTGTCCGCGGACGAGCTCACCACCATGCTGCAGAACATGGTGCCGAAGGAGACGCTCGAGTTCGGGCGCAAGATCCTCACCGACCACGGCGTCCCCCTGCCCGATGATGGCAGCGATAACGCGTTGCAGCTTCTCGGCTGGACGGAGGCCACCGCCACCCCGCAGGTCGAGGTCGCGCTGCAGCACCCGAAGGTCACCCTGATCGCCAACGCGCTCGGGACCCCGCCGGTCGAGATGATCAAGCACATCCACGACGCGGGCCGCAAGGTTGCCGCGCTGTGCGGCTCGCCCTATCAGGCCCGCAAGCACGCTGACGCAGGCGTCGACATCATCATTGCGCAGGGCGGCGAGGGCGGCGGCCACTGCGGCGAGGTCGGCTCGATCGTGCTGTGGCCGCAGGTCGTCAGGGAGGTCGCGCCGGTGCCGGTGCTCGCGGCGGGCGGTATCGGCAGCGGCCAGCAGATCGCGGCGGCACTCGCGCTCGGCGCGCAGGGCGCCTGGTCGGGCTCGCAGTGGCTGATGGTGGAGGAGGCGGAGAACACCCAGGTCCAGCAGCAGGCGTACATCGACGCCTCCAGCCGCGACACCGTCCGCAGCCGGTCCTTCACCGGTAAGCCCTGCCGGATGCTGCGCAACGACTGGACGGAGGCGTGGGAGCAGGAGGGCAACCCCGAACCGCTTGGCATGCCGTTGCAGTACATGGTCTCCGGCATGGCCGTCGCCGCAACACACAAGTACCCGAACGAGACCGTCGACGTCGCGTTCAACCCGGTCGGGCAGGTCGTCGGCCAGTTCACCAAGGTCGAGAAGACGTCCGCTGTGATCGAACGCTGGGTGCAGGAGTACCTCGAGGCGACGGGCACCCTGGAGCAGCTGAACGAGGCCGCGAACGCCTGAGCCTGCGCTAGGGGTCGGGAAGGATCGGGACGCTCGCTCCCCGCTCCTTCCCGAGCAGCGCGGCCCTGGTGACGGCGACCGACCCGAACCGGTCCCGGACCGCGTCGAGTGCGCTATCGAGCGCGGTCACGTCCGGTGACCCGGCCGCGGCGGCCGTATCGAACGGCAAGGCCAGCTGTTCGGCGCCCTCCCTGTCGAGGCCGGTGAGCGCGACCCCGACCAGGGTCAACCCGCGCTCGGCAATGACCGGGCCCGCCTGCGCCAACAGCGCCCGCACCGCCGCGAGCACCGTCTCCGTGCGGGCGGTCGCCTGCGGCAGCGTCCGGGACCGGGTCGCGCGGGTGTAGTCCGCGAACCGCAACCGAATCACGACGGTGCGGCACACCCGCCCGGCGCGGCGCAGCCGACGCGTGACCCGGTCGACCAGTGCGGCGGCGAGCGCGTCGATCTCGGCCGGGGAGCGCGGCCCGCGGCCGAGGGCGTGCTGGGCGCCGATCGAGCGGCGGCGGGTTCCGGTCTGCACCCGGCGCGGATCGCGAGCCGAGGCCAGCGCGTGGAGGTGCCGGCCGGCC
This sequence comes from Rhodococcus sp. NPDC054953, assembly GCF_053609225.1. Taxonomy (NCBI): domain Bacteria; kingdom Bacillati; phylum Actinomycetota; class Actinomycetes; order Mycobacteriales; family Nocardiaceae; genus Rhodococcus; species Rhodococcus sp. NPDC054953. The sequence continues at coordinate 32,314 of NZ_JBSGXD010000014.1, forward strand.
GCGCCGCCCACCACCGCGACGAGTTCGCGTTCCGGCAGCGCCGCCATCTGCCCGACCGTCGTGATGCCGTAGTCGCGCAGCGTGCGACTCGTCACCGCGCCGACGCCCCAGAGCCGCTCCACCGGCAGTGGATGCAGGAACGCCAGTTCGCGATCCGGCGGTACGAGCAACAGACCGTCCGGCTTACCCACCGCGCTGGCCACCTTGGCGAGAAACTTGGTCCGAGCGATCCCGACGGTGATCGGCAGCCCGACCCGGTCCCGGACGTCGCGGCGCAGTTTCGTTGCGATCTCGGTCGGCGTGCCCGCGATCCGGGACAGACCACCGACATCGAGGAACGCCTCGTCGATCGAGATGCCCTCGACCAGCGGCGTGACGTCCCGAAACACCTCGAACACGGCCCGGCTCGCCGCCGCGTAGGCGGACATGCGCGGCGGAACGACGATCGCCTGCGGGCACAGCCGCCGCGCAGCCGCCCCGCTGCTCGGGGTCCGCACCCCGAACGCCTTCGCCTCGTAGCTCGCCGCGAGGACCACCCCGCCGCCGACGATCACCGGCCTGCCGCGCAGCGACGGATCGTCGCGCTGTTCGACCGACGCATAGAACGAGTCGAGATCCGCGTGCAGGATCGTCGCCTCTTCACGATTGGACACGAACACATGTTCGCATCGGTCGCCGACAAGTTTCGCGGCAGCCGAACGGTAGCGGGAGGCAACGCCGAAACACCGGTATCCTGAGGATGTCCGTTTTGTCCCCGTGTGCGAACCGCCCACGCCCTTCCGGCCGGTTCGTCTGGAAGGTCTCGTGTGGAACTCCTCCTGATCCTCGTCGTCCTGGGCGCCGTCGTCTTCCTGGTCATGAAGAGCCAGAAGAAGTCGGTCGGACACGCCGCCAACCAACTCGAGGACGCCAAGGCCGACGCCAGGCAGTCGATCGAGCGACTCGGCGGCCAGGTCTTCAATCTGACCGGCACCGACGACGCGTCCAAGCAGGCGCTCGCCGACGCCTCCGAACGCTTCACCGCGGCAGGCTCCCAGATCGAGCAGGCGAACACGCCCGCACAGGCACGCCTGGCGAAGCAGACCGCGCTTGAGGGCCTGTACTACATCCGCGCCGCACGCACCGCGATGGGCATGGACCCCGGCCCCGAGGTGCCCAGCATCGACGGGCAGCGGGCCGCCGGTCAGGTCACCGAGGACCGGCAGATCGACTTCGAGGGCAGGCAGGTGGCGGCCTCGCCGAACCCGTCGGCGGCGACGCCAAACTACTACCCCGGCGGTCGCGTCGCCGGTCGACCGGTCCCCGCCGGCTGGTACTCGGAGCCGTGGTGGAAGCCCGCGCTCGTCGCAGGCGCCTGGGGCATCGGTTCGATGATGCTCTTCTCCGCGATGTTCAGCGGCATGGCCGGCGTCCCGTACGACGCGCAGTCGTTCGAGAGCGGCGCGGGCGACGGCAGCGACGCCGGCGGTGACGCGGGCGGCGACATGGGCGACGGCGGCGACATGGGCGGCGGGGGCGACATGGGCGGCGGGGGCGACATGGGCGGCGGCGGCGACGTCGGCGGCCAGGACTTCGGCGGCTTCGACGGTGGCGGCATGGACTTCGGCGACTTCTGAGTTCTCGACGCAGGGCGGCCCGGGTCCGATCGGATCCGGGCCGCTTCGTCCGTCAGGCCAGCTGACAGGTGGGGCACCAGAACAGGTTGCGGCCCTTCATGACCGCGTGCAGGACCGGGGTGCCGCACACCCGGCACGGCTCCCCCGCCCGCCGGTAGACGTAAGTGCGCGGGCGGTCCACCGCGTACGACGGGGCACCGCGGTCATGCTCGGGGCGCACCACGTGCATCACTCCGGCGTCGACGCCGACCGCCATCAACGCGACCAGGTCGCCCCAGATCGCGTCCCACTCCTCGCGTCCCAGCTTCGCGCCGGGACGGTCCGGGTGGATGCCGTGCCGGAACAGCACCTCAGCGCGGTACACGTTACCGACCCCCGCGAGCACCGCCTGATCCATCAGCAGGGCGCCGATCGCGCTCTGCGACTTGGAGATTCGGCGCCACGCCCGATCCGGGTCGGCATCGGTCCGCAGCGGGTCCGGCCCGAGCCGACCTTCGAGTGCCCGCACCTGCGGCTCGTCGTAGATCTCGCACGCCGTCGGACCCCGCAGGTCGGTACCCACCTCCGCGCCGATCATCCGCATCCGCACCTGCCCGACCGGTTCCCCCATCGGCAGCGGCAATTCGGTGAACTTTCCGTACAGCCCGAGGTGGACGTGCACGATCCGTCCGCCCTCGTAGTGGTGCAGCAGATGCTTTCCGTACGCGTCCGCCCGTTCGAGTACCCGACCGTCGACCGCCGCCGCACCTGCCAGGAATCGGCCCTGCGGGCTGAAGACGCGAACGGGAGCACCGGCGAAGCGTGCCTGGTGCTCCCGCGCGAGTCGATGCAGGGTGTGCCCTTCGGGCACGCGTTCAGTTCTCGACGCCGGGGACTGCGGGGGCGTCGCCGGTGCGCTCGTACGCGGCGAGGATGTCGATGCGGCGCTGGTGACGCTCCTCGTTCGACCACTCGGTGGCGAGGAACGCGTCGACGATGGCGAGTGCCTCCTCGACCGAGTGCATGCGGCCGCCGATGCCGATCAGCTGGGCGTTGTTGTGCTGCCGCGCGAGCTGCGCGGTCTCCACGCTCCAGGCCAGCGCGCAGCGGGCGCCGGGAACCTTGTTGGCAGCGATCTGCTCACCGTTGCCGCTGCCGCCGAGGACGATGCCCAGGCTGCCCTCGTCCTCGACGACGCGGCGAGCGGCGTCGATGCAGAAGGCCGGGTAGTCGTCGAGGGCGTCGTATTCGTGCGCCCCGCAGTCCACCGCCTCGTGCCCGTTCGCGATCAGATGGTCCTTGATGGTGTTCTTGAGCTCGAAGCCGGCGTGGTCGGCACCCAGGTATACGCGCATGCATCGATGATAGGGACCGGCGAGGAGGTTCCCGCCAGGGACCACGGCGGGGCGAAGTTTCCACCACCGGCCACGCCGAACTGAGCGAACGCTAGGGTCTGCGCTATGGAACTCAACGGAACCAGTGCAATCGTCACCGGCGGCGCGTCCGGCATCGGCGCGGCCACCGCCCGGCAGCTTGCCGCCCGCGGATCGAAGGTCGTCATCGCGGACCTCAACGCGGAGGTGGGCAACGCCCTCGCCAAGGAGATCGACGGCCTGTTCGTCCAGGTCGACGTCACGAACACCGACCAGATCGTCGAGGCCGTCGACGCCGCGTCCGAGCTCGGCCCGCTGCGCGCCGCCGTCAACTCCGCTGGCATCGGTTCCGCATCGAGGACCATCGGCCGGGACGGCAGCTACGAGTCCGCGTTCAATCTCGACCTCTACAAGAAGGTCATCGAGATCAACCTGATCGGCACCTTCGACGTGACCCGCATCGCGGCGACCGCGATGAGCCGCCTCGACCCCACCGCCACCGGCGAGCGGGGCGCGATCGTCAACATGGCGTCGGTCGCGGCGTTCGACGGCCAGATCGGGCAGGCCGCGTACTCCTCGTCGAAGGGCGGAGTCGTCGGCATGACCCTCCCGGTCGCCAGGGACCTCGCCGCCGCTGGCATCCGGCTCAACACCGTCGCGCCCGGCCTGATCGACACCCCGATCTACGGTTCCGGGCCGCAGTCCGACGCGTTCAAGGCGAAGCTCGGCGAGAGCGTGCTGTTCCCGCACCGTCTCGGCGTGCCGGACGAGCTCGCGAGCATGGTGCTCGAACTGCTCACCAACTCGTACATGAACGCCGAGGTCGTCCGCGTCGACGGCGGCATCAGGATGCCCCCGAAGTAGCCTCCCCGATCCTCCCCTCGCCCCACCCCTGACCTTCCCTCCCCTCGCCTTACCTCCCCTTACCTCCCCTCCCCCTGACCGAATGTGGGATTCGGTCGTCCTGACTGACCGAATCCCACATTCGGTCGGGCAGGGCGAGGGTCAGGCAGGGCGAGGGGTCGGGCAGGGCGAGGGGTCAGGCAGGGCGAGGGGTCCGGCAGGGCGAGCGGGGCTAGCCGAAGGCTGGGTCCTCGGTGCGGGTGCGCTTGAGCTCGAAGAAGTGCGGGTAGCCGGCGAGCGCGACGACGCCGTCCCAGACCCGTCCCGCGTCCTCGCCACGCGGAATCCGGGACAGCACGGGGCCGAAGAACGCGACCCCGTTGACGTGAATGGTCGGGGTGCCGACGTCGTCGCCGACGGCATCCATGCCCGCCCGGTGGCTGGCCCGCAGTGCCGCGTCGTTGGCGTCGGTGTCGGCGGCGGACGCCAGGTCGGCGGGCAGCCCGACCTCGGCCAGTGCCTCGGCGATGACGACACCGAGGTCCTCATTGCCCTGATCGTGGATGCGGGTGCCCATCGCCGTGTACAGCGGCAGCAGCACCTCATCGCCGTGTGCCTGCGCCGCGGCGATCGCGACCCGAACCGGGCCCGACGCCTTCTCCAACATCGCCCGGTAGTTCTCGGGCAGATCCTTGTCCTCGTTCAGGACCGCGAGGCTCATCACGTGGAAGCGGGCCTCGATGTCGCGCACCTTCTCGACCTCGAGGATCCAGCGGGAGGTGATCCAGCACCACGGGCACAGCGGGTCGAACCAGAAATCGGCGGTGTCCTTCCGGACTGTCTCGCTCACGCGCGTTCCTCCATCCTTCGTGTGATTCCGGGCGGCCGCCCGTCGATCACAACCCCGGCCCGCCGCGATTGCTTCCCGCGTCCCCGACGCGGCAGTACCGTCGACGGTACGCACGCAGATCCCGGACCCGGAGGGTGACCGATGTCAGCGACCCGAACGTTCGTCATCGTCGGCGGCGGCCTCGCCGGCGCCAGGCTCGCGGAAGAACTGCGCGGGAAGGACTTCGACGGCAGCATCGTGCTGTTCTGCGCCGAGGAGCGGCTGCCCTACGAGCGGCCGCCGCTGTCGAAGGAGCACCTGACCGGCGGCAAGCCCCTCACCGAGTTCACCGTTCACCCCGCCGACTGGTACCGCGACCACCACATCGACCTGCGGTTGGGCACCACCATCACCACCCTCGACCCGGCCGCGCACACGGTCACGCTGCCCGACGGCGGCACCGTGCATTACGACAAGGCCGCGCTGGCGACCGGGTCGCGGTCACGGCGACCGCCGATCCCCGGCGCGGACGCCGACCGGGTGCACTACCTGCGGACCGTCGACGAATCCGACGCCCTGCTCGCGGCGCTGCGCCACGGCACCCGCCTGGTGATCGTCGGGGCGGGCTGGATCGGGCTCGAGGTCGCGGCGGCGGCCCGGGGTCGCGGCGCCACGGTCACCGTGGTGGAGACCGCACCGCTGCCCCTGCTCGGCGCGCTCGGACCCGAGATGGGGACCGTCTTCGCCGAACTGCACCGCGAGCACGGCGTTGACCTGCGGCTCGAGAGTGCGGTGGACGCCGTCGTCACCGCCGACGGCCGGGCCACCGGGGTGCGGCTGGGCAGCGGCGACGTCGTCGACGCGGACGCGGTGCTGATCGCGGTGGGGGCGCAACCCAACGTCGAACTCGCGCGGGACGCCGGGCTGGCCGTGGACGGCGGCGTCCTCGTCGACGCGGGACTGAGCACCAGCGACCCGGACATCGTTGCGGTGGGCGACATCGCCGCCCAGGAACATCCGGTGCTCCGGACGCGGGTCCGGGTCGAGCACTGGGCGACCGCCCTGAACCAACCGGCGGTCGCCGCGGCGACGATGCTCGGACACCGGGCCGAGTACACCACCCTGCCGTATTTCTTCACCGACCAGTACGACCTCGGCATGGAGTACGTCGGGCACACCCCGACCGGATACGCACGGGTGGTGCTGCGCGGCGACGCGGCGCGGCACGAGTTCGTCGCGTTCTGGCTCGACGACCGCGATCGGGTGCTGGCCGGGATGAACGTCAACGTCTGGGACGTCACCGACGATGTGAAGGCGCTGATCGGGTCGGGGCGTGCGGTGGACGCCGACCGGCTCGCCGATCCCGCTGTCGCGCTGGGCGAGACGTACCGGTGACGGCACCGTCCGCGACGCGCACCCGCTCGCGCATTGGCGTCGGCGCCTCGTGATGGGATGGAGCCGAACCTTGTGTCCCCGACCCCCGAGGAGTGTTCACCCGTGGCCCCACCGAACCTGACCCGCGAGCAGGCAGCAGAGCGCGCCGCCCTGCTGACCGTCGACAACTACACGGTCGACCTGGACCTGACCGACGGTGCAGGCGGACCGGGCGACCTGACCTTCCGCTCCCGCACGTCCGTCACGTTCGACGCGACCGAGGGCGGCGCGACGTTCATCGACCTGATCGCGAAGACCGTGCACTCGGCGACCCTCAACGGCGCCCCGGTCGACGTCAGCGGCTACTCGGAGGAGACCGGGATCGCGCTGACCGGTCTTGCCGCCAGCAACGAGTTGGTCATCGACGCCGACTGCCTGTACACCAACACCGGCGAGGGCCTGCACCGGTTCGTCGACCCCACCGACGACAGCGTGTACCTGTACTCGCAGTTCGAGACCGCGGATGCGAAGCGGATGTTCGCATGCTTCGACCAGCCGGACCTCAAGGCTACCTTCGACATCGCGGTCACCGCACCGGCGGACTGGAAGGTGATCTCCAACGGTGTCGGTACCGCCGCGGCGGGCAGGCACACGTTCGCGACCACGCCGCGGATGAGCACCTACCTGGTTGCCCTGATCGCGGGGCCGTACGCGGAGTGGACCGACTCGTACTCCGACGAGCACGGCGACATCCCGCTGGGCATCTTCTGCCGCGCATCGCTCGCCGAGCACATGGACGCCGATCGGCTGTTCACCGAGACGAAGCAGGGGTTCGCGTTCTACCACCGCAACTTTGGGGTGCCGTACGCGTTCGGCAAGTACGACCAGCTGTTCGTGCCCGAGTTCAACGCCGGTGCGATGGAGAACGCCGGCGCCGTGACCTTCCTGGAGGACTACGTCTTCCGCTCCAAGGTGACCCGCTACTCGTACGAGCGCCGCGCCGAGACGGTGCTGCACGAGATGGCACACATGTGGTTCGGCGACCTGGTGACGATGAAGTGGTGGGACGACCTGTGGCTCAACGAGTCGTTCGCCACGTTCGCGTCGGTGCTGTGCCAGACGGAGGCCACCGAGTACACCAACGCCTGGACCACCTTCGCGAACGTCGAGAAGTCGTGGGCGTACCGGCAGGACCAGCTGCCGTCGACGCACCCGATCGCCGCGGACATCCCGGACCTGGCCGCGGTGGAGGTGAACTTTGACGGCATCACGTACGCGAAGGGCGCGTCGGTACTCAAGCAGCTGGTCGCGTACGTCGGTCTCGAGCCATTCCTGGCGGGGCTGCGCGCCTACTTCGCCGAGCACGCCTACGGCAACGCCACCTTCGACGACCTGCTCGCCGCGCTGGAGCGCTCCTCCGGACGAGACCTGTCCGGCTGGGGGGCGCAGTGGCTCAAGACCACCGGCCTGAACATTCTGCGTCCCGAGTTCGAGGTCGACGGCGACGGCCGGTTCACCTCGTTCGCGGTGGTGCAGGACGGTGCTGCGCCCGGCGCTGGCGAGACCCGGGTGCACCGGCTCGCGGTCGGCGTCTACGACGACGTCGACGGCAAGCTGGTCCGCACCGAGCGGGTCGAGCTCGACGTCGACGGCCCGCGCACCGAGGTGCCCGACCTGGTCGGGGTGGCGCGCGGCGCGCTGGTGCTGGTCAACGACGACGACCTCACCTACTGCTCGGTGCGCCTCGACCCGGAGTCGCTGGAGACGGCGATCGCGCGGATCGGCGACATCACCGATCCGCTGCCCCGCACGCTGGTGTGGTCGGCGGCCTGGGAGATGACGCGGCAGGCCGAGTTCCGGGCCCGCGACTTCGTCGCGCTGGTGCAGCACGGTATCGGGGCCGAGACGGAGGTCGGGGTCGCCTCGCGGCTGCTGATGCAGGCGCACACCGCGCTCGCGTCGTACGCCGAGCCGGGCTGGGCCGCCGAGACCGGCTGGCCGGACTTCGCGAACCGGCTGCTGGAGCTGGCCCGCGAGGCCGAGGCGGGTTCGGATCACCAGCTGGCGTTCGTCAACGCGTTGACCGGCGCGCGCCTGGCGCCGTGGCACACCGAGGTGCTCGCCGAATTGCTCGGCGGCGCACCGGAGCGGGTGGGGCTGCCGGGCCTGACTGTCGACACCGATCTGCGGTGGCGGGTGCTGACGGCGCTGGCGGCGGCCGGTGAGATCGACGCGGACGGGATCGACTCGCCGGTCATCGACGCGGAGGCGGAACGGGATCCGACCGCGGCCGGTGCCCGCGCTGCCGCCGCCGCCCGCGCGGCCCGACCGCAGCGGGCGGTCAAGGAGCAGGCCTGGGCGACGGTGGTCGGCGACGACGCGGTCGCGAACATCACCGCCCGCTCCATCATCGGCGGCTTCGCGCCGGCCGGTCAGGGCGAGCTGCTGGAACCGTTCGTGGCACGCTACTTCGCCGACATCCCCGGCGTCTGGCAGCGGCGCTCGAGCGAGGTCGCGCAGACGGTGGTCGTCGGGCTGTACCCGGCGTGGTCGATCGACCAGGACGCGGTTGCCGCCGCGGACGCGTTCCTGGCGGGCGAGCATCCGCCCGCGCTGCGCCGTCTGGTCGTCGAGGGGCGCGCCGGCATCGTGCGTTCGCTCGCGGCCCGCGCGTTCGACGCCGGGTAGCCCGACAAACAAGAAGTTCCCCAATGCCACATTGGGTCACGTCAGGTGACCGAATGTGGCATTGGGGAACTCGGGGTGGTGCGTGCTGCCTACGGCTTGGCGATCGCCGCGCTCATCACGCGGATCGCGGCGACGAGGCCGTCGATCAGGTCGTTGTCGGCGAACGACGCCACCGCGGCCGTCACACCGAGCTGCGCGACGCGGTCCGTGACGCGGTCCGCGACGTCCTTGCCGGACCGGACCTCGACGACCCGCTGGTTCGGGGACACCGCGATGAGCACGGACCGCTCCGCCTCCGGGGTGGTCGGGAACAGCTCGGTGACGCCCGCAGCCGGGTCGGCGCCGAGGGTGCCGACATACACGTTGAACCGCACCTTCGTCGCGCGGGTCGCGTCGATCAGCGCGTCGTCGAGCGCGACGAGCTCGTCGGCGGTGAACGGGAGCGCGGTGTCGAGCGGCTCACCGACCCGATGCACGCCGGAGACCCGCCCGCTGGCGGTGACCACCGTGCCCACCGGGAGATCAGCCTCGATCACTGCCGGGAAACTACTACCACCTGCCACTTGCGGAACCTCCGATCAGATCTGCCGAGCCCGCCGTGATCGCGGCGTGGCCAGCGTGGTGGCCGGGACGGGTGGTGACCTCGTCGACGGCGGACCAGAGCACCGGCTCGTGGGTCCACTTCTTGTCCAGGGTGTACCGCGGGGGCTTGGGACTCGGGTCACGCTTGGCCGGATAGCACAGCCCCGCCATGACCGCGATGACGACGACGGGAATCCCGACGTAGATCAGCGTTGTCTCGAGAATGCTCACCCGCCAAACTTAGCCCAGGGCCGGGGAAAATGTGCCGTTGGGGCGGGCTTGACCGGCTCAGGCCGCGCCCTCCCCGAGATACCGCAGCCACAACGGGTCGAGTTCCTTCGTCGACGCGAGCAGCCGCCAGTGCTGACCCTTCGGCGGGACCAGCGCTGCGCGAAGCGTCCACCCGAGCTCGCTGAGGAGTTTGTCCGCTTTGCGATGGTTGCAGGGTGCGCAGCAGGCGACGCAGTTCTCCCAGGTGTGTTCGCCGCCGCGACTGCGCGGGACCACGTGGTCGATTGTCTCCGCCTTGTCGCCGCAGTAGGCGCACCGGAACCGGTCACGGTGCATCAGTGCGGCGCGGGTCATCGGGATCCGCGCCCGGTACGGCACCCGCACGTAATTTCGCAGCCGGATCACCGACGGAACCTGGACCGAACAGCCAGCGGAATGGATGACCTGGCCGAGCGGGTCCTCGTGCACGGAATCGGCCTTGTCGCAGACCAACAGCACGACCGCGCGGCGAACGGGGAGGGCGGTCAGCGGCTCGTAGGTGGCGTTCAGCAGCAGCACCCGGCGCTTCACCCAGGCGGCCACCAGGTCGTCACCCGGGCGGGTCGGCCTGTTGCCTTCGTCGATCGCGTACAGCGCGGGCGATGCGCGCTGCGGAGAAGCCCCCGACCCCGGCCTGTCACGGGCGTCGGTGGGCTCGAGTTGTCGATGCGCGCGGGTGCTGTGCCGGTGCTTCATGCGACCTCCGGAGAACGACCTGTCCCAGTTGACCACGGATGACGCGCGGACGCACGCGCATTTGCGGCACCGCATGCGGGACATTCGGTGAACGGGAGGCAACGCCGAAGGCACGTCGACACCCCACCTGCGGGCAGGCACAATGGGTGACGCCATGAGTGATGCCGAGATGAGCTTCTACGACGCGGTCGGTGGGGCCGAGACGTTCCGCAAGCTGACCGCCCGCTTCTACGAGGAGGTCGCGAAGGACGAGATCGTTCGCCCCCTCTACCCCGAGGAGGATCTGGGGCCTGCCGAGCGCCGGATGCGCATGTTCCTCGAACAGTACTGGGGCGGCCCGCGCACCTACTCCGAGGAACGCGGCCATCCGCGGCTGCGGATGCGGCACCACCCGTTCAAGATCGGCCCACTCGAGCGGGACGCGTGGCTGCGCTGCATGCACATCGCGATCGATTCGATCGACGAGCGCACCCTCGACGCCGCGCACCGGCGCGCCCTTGTCGAGTACATCGACATGGCGGCCAACTCGCTGGTGAACTCCCCCGTCTGACCCGCAGCGCGGGCCGATCGGTGCGCCCGCGCCGAGTCGTGGGCATCGCCCCGGTGTGGCACTGTGGCGACCGTGAGCACAGCGGAACGCGCGGCGGGTCCCCCGGATCGGGCCTGCGATGACCGGTGGTGGACGAACGCCGTCTTCTATCAGGTCTATCCCCGCTCGTTCTCCGACGGTGACGGCGACGGCGTCGGCGACCTTGCCGGGGTCCGCGACCGGCTCGGATACCTGGAGTTGCTCGGTATCGACGCGCTGTGGCTGAGCCCGGTGATGCGGTCCCCGATGGCCGATCACGGGTACGACGTGTCCGACCCGCGGGACATCGACCCGCTCTTCGGCGACCTCGACACGATGGATGCGCTGATCGCCGAGGCGCATGCCCGGCACATGCGGGTCACGATGGACCTGGTGCCCAACCACACCAGCGATCGACATCCGTGGTTCGTACAGGCGCTGGCCGCGGCGCCCGGCGCCCCGGAGCGCGCGCGGTACATCTTCCGGGATGGGCGCGGCGCGAACGGCGACGAGCCACCGAACAACTGGCCGTCGATCTTCGGTGGTCCGGCGTGGACCCGGGTCACCGAGGCCGACGGCTCCCCCGGCCAGTGGTACCTGCACATCTTCGCCAGCGAGCAGCCGGACCTGAACTGGGACAACCCCGAGGTCGCCGACGACCTGCACAGCACGCTGCGATTCTGGCTGGACCGCGGCGTCGACGGGTTCCGGATCGACGTCGCGCACGGCATGGCGAAGCCGGAGGGCCTGCCCGATCACGAGTGGGCGGCGAGCGCGCTGCTGCGCAACGACGACGACGATCCGCGCTTCGACAATCCGGGCGTGCACGAGATCCACCGCGGCATCCGCACGGTGATGAACGAGTACCCGGGCACGATGGCGGTCGGCGAGATCTGGGTACGCGACAACGAGCGGTTCGGGGAGTACATCCGGCCCGACGAACTGCACCTGGGATTCAACTTCCGGCTCGCCGAGGCGGAATTCGGCGCCGAGCCGGTGCGCACCGCGATCGACAATTCCCTCGCCGCGGTCGACGCGGTCGGTGGCACCCCGACGTGGACGCTGTCGAACCACGACGTGCCGCGGGAGGTGACGCGGTACGGGGGCGGTGCGATCGGCCTGGCCCGTGCCAGGGCGATGGCACTCGTCGAGTTCGCATTGCCCGGTGCCGTATTCGTCTACAACGGTGCCGAACTGGGGTTGCCGAACGTCGATCTGCCCGACGAGGCGCTGCAGGACCCGGTGTGGGCCCGGTCCGGGCACACCGAACGGGGCCGCGACGGCTGCCGGGTCCCGCTCCCGTGGGAGGGCAGCGAGCCGCCGTACGGCTTCACCACCGCAGCGGCAACGTGGCTGCCGATGCCGGCCGACTGGTCGACCCTGACGGCGGAGGCCCAACTCGAGGACGTCGAGTCGATGCTGTCGCTGTACCGCTCCGCGATCGAACTACGGAGCCGGCGTCCCGAGTGCACAGGAACCGAAATCGACTGGTACGGAAGCCCTCCCGGCTGCTTCGCCTTCCGTCGCCGCGGCGGGCTGATCTGCGCACTCAACGCCACCGACGCGCCGGTCGCACTGCCGCCCGGGCAGCTGCTGCTGGCCAGTGCCGCTCTCGTGGACGGCGCGCTGCCCGGCAATGCCGCCGCCTGGCTGGTGTGAGGAACGGCCCGGGACCGTTACAGCACCGACAGCGGAATGTCCCCGCCGCGGCGGGCGGCCACCGAGCCATACCGGGCGTCGAGCCGCAGCCAGGTCCGCGCTGCCCGGACCCGGACCAGCTCGGCCGGATCCACCACCGCCGACTCCACATCACCGCCCGGCACGAATCCCATTGCGGCCAGCGCAAAGACGGTGCGCATCGTGATGCCCACCTGCTCACCGCCGCCGTCGACGGCGAGGACCTCCTGCTCCAGGAGGGACGCGGGCGGCCCGTGACCGCCGTGCTCCGCAGCCACCTCGGTGCCCTGCCGGGCCAGGTCGATCAGCAGGCGCGCGGGAAGGTCGTCCACGTGCACCCATCCCCCGTCGGGGGGCAACGCACCCCGCCACGCCGAATCCATCGGGAATCCGGGGTCGATCTCCTCCCCGGCCGCGTCGAGTGCGTGCAGCAGCCCGTCGGCCGCGGCGACGATGTCGTCGGGACGCAGCCGCGCGGCAACCACCCGGGAGGCAATCGTGTCGAATCCCGTTGTCACCCAAGCCACGACGTGCGCGTCGTCGCGACGTCGCATGCGAACGACGGCGCTGTCGTCGAGCCGAACCGCCCGGGCAAGGAACGCCGCGAGGTTTGCCCGCTCCCCCGAGTCGGGGACGACGAGGACGCGGTCAGTCACGCTGCCAGCGCTCCAGGTATTCCCGCTCGGGTGCGGAAAGCCTGCGTAGCCGCTGCGTGTTGATGTCGAACGCCGCGATCTGGGTGGACGCCACGATCGACGGCGCCGACGCCGGATCGGCGCCGCCTGCCCGCACCTCGTAGCCGATCGTGAAGTCCACGGCGCGGACCTGGTCGATCCACATCAGCACGTCCAGTGGCCCGTCGTCGTGCCGCAGTTGGCCGCGGTAGCGCACGTGCAGGTCGGCGATCACCGCGCCCTCCCGCAGCGCAACCGTCGGCAGTCCGTCCTCGAATAGCCACGGGATCCGTGCCTCCTCGAGCAGCGTCACCATGCGCGCGTGGTTGATGTGCTGGAAGACGTCCATGTCGGACCACCGCACCCCCACCTTCGTGTGGAACCCCAGCTGCGTTCCCGTCCGCTCCCCGCTCACCGCATACCCTCCGCTCGGGTGCCCGCTCCGCGCACCATGCTCCGTACCTGACGCGCCGCCACCGACAGCGTCGCGAGGTCCAGGGTTCCAGACGCCCCGATCTCGCCGAGCGCCGCCCGCGCCCTCGCCAGCCGGGAGGCGTTGGTGGACTCCCAGTCCTCGATCTTCTCGGCCGCGCTCTCGTGCGGTTCGCCCCCGGACAGCACGTCCATCGTCAGGGCCCGCAGCGACCCGTACAGGTCGTCGCGCAGCGCAAGCCGAGCCAGCGAATGCCACCGATCACCCCGCGCGAGACCCGAAACGGCGGTGAGGAATCCGTCGATCCCGAGGTGCGAGTCGAGTGCGTAGTACAGCGAGCCGACCTCGTCGTGGTCCCGGTCGGTGATGTCCGAGATGTCGATGATGTCGAGGATCGGGAACGCGTCGAGCATGCCGAACACCCGCAGCGCCAGATCCCGCGGGCACCCGCGGCCGAGCACCGCCGCCATCCGCGCGTCCAGCTCGGTGAGGTGATGCCCGCGCAGCCAGCCGGGCACCCGCGGCGTCAGGGTCCGCACCCGGGCCGCATAGCGGTTGATCTCGGCACCGACCGCGATCGGCTGGGGGCGGTTGGTCAGCAGCCAGCGGGAGACGCGGTCGAGCATCCGTCGCGATTCGAGGACCAGGTCGTCGCTGACCGAGGTGGGCACCGCGGCAGCGGCAATGTCCGCCCACACCCCCCGCAGGTCGAAGATCTCGGTGGCCGCGGTGAACGCGCGGATCGCGTCGGTGCTGCTCGCACCGGCCTCCTCGGCGAGCCGGTAGGTGTAGCTGATCCCACCGACGTCGACGGCCTCGTTCGCGAGGGTCGTCGCGACGATCTGACGACGCAGCCGGTGCGTGCGGATCTGCGACGCGAACCGGTCCCGCAGCGGCACCGGGAAGTACCGCGGCAGCCGGGTCGCGTAACTGTCACTGTCGGGCAGCTCGCTCGCCAGCAGGTCGTCCTTGAGGGTCAGCTTCACGTGGGCGAGCAGGGTCGCGAGCTCCGGCGAGGTGAGCCCGAGCCCGGCCTCCGCGCGGTGCGCGATCTCGTCCTCGGTGGGCAACACCTCGAGCCCCCGGTCCAGGCCGCGGTCGCGTTCGAGCACAGCGATCAGCCGTGCGTGCACGCCGAGCATCCCCGCCGCGTCGGCGCGGGAGGTTCCGATCAGCAGGTTCTGGGCGATGTTGTCGCGCAACACGAGCCGGGACACCTCGTCGGTCATCGACGCGAGCAGCTCGTTGCGTTCGCTGTGCCCGAGTTCGCCAGCACTGACCGCCGTGTCGAGCAGGATCTTGATGTTCACCTCGTGGTCGGAGCAGTCCACCCCGGCGGAGTTGTCGAGGGCGTCGGTGTTGATCCGGCCGCCGGACAGGTCGTATTCGACCCGGCCGCGCGGGGTGACGCCAAGGTTGCCGCCCTCGCCGATCACCCTGGCCCGCACCTCGGCGCCGTTCACCCGGACGATGTCGTTGGACTTGTCCCCGACGTCGGCGTCGGACTCGGCCCGCGACTTGACGTAGGTGCCGATGCCGCCGTTCCAGAGCAGGTCAACCGGGGCCCGCAGGATCGCCCGGATCAGTTCCGGGGGCGGCAGTTCCGTGACGGCGGTGTCGAGCCCGAGGGCGGTGCGGGCCGCCGCCGAGATCGGGATCGCCTTGACCGACCGCTCCCAGACCCCGCCGCCCGCGCTGATCGCGTCGCGGTCGTAGTCCGCCCACGACGAGCGCGGCAGCGCGAACAGCCGTCGCCGCTCCGCGAATGACCGCGGCGCGTCCGGGTCCGGGTCGAGGAACACGTGCCGGTGGTCGAACGCCGCGACCAGCCGAATGTGTTCGCTCAGCAGCATCCCGTTGCCGAAGACGTCACCGCTCATGTCGCCGATCCCGACCACCGTGACGTCCTGGGACTGCACGTCGACGTCGAGCTCACGGAAATGCCGCTTGACCGACTCCCACGCCCCCTTCGCGGTGATACCCATCTCCTTGTGGTCGTAGCCGACCGACCCGCCGGACGCGAACGCGTCCCCGAGCCAGTAGCCGTAGTCGGCGGCCACCTCGTTGGCGAGATCGGAGAACGCGGCGGTGCCCTTGTCGGCCGCCACGACGAGGTAGGTGTCGTCACCGTCCCTGCGCACCACCCGATTCGGCGGCAGCACCCGACCGGTGGCCCGCTCGACGTTGTCGGTGAGGTCGAGCAGTCCCGCCACGAACAACCGGTAACAGGCCCGCCCCTCGGCGAGCGTGGCCTGCCGGTCGGCTGCCGGGTCCCCGGTCGAGGACGGCGGCCGCTTCACGACGAAGCCCCCCTTCGCCCCGACCGGCACGATCACCGCGTTCTTGACGGCCTGCGCCTTGACCAGGCCGAGGATCTCGGTGCGGAAGTCCTCCCGCCGGTCCGACCAGCGCAACCCGCCGCGTGCCACCGGCCCGAACCGCAGGTGCACCCCCTCGACGCGGGGCGAGTACACGAACACCTCGAAACGCGGTCGGGGGCGGGGCAGTTCGGGGATCCGACCGGGATCGAGCTTGAACGCCAACACGTCGCGGTGCGCACCGGCCGCGTCGCGCATGTACGCATTGGTGCGGAGGGTCGCGAGGATCAGCGAGAGCATGGCGCGCAGGATCCGGTCGGCGTCGAGGCCGACGACGTCCTTGACCCTGGACTGCAGCTCCCCGGCGAGCTGCTCGGCCCGGTCGGCGGACGCCGCGTCCGGATCGAAACTCGCCTCGAACAGCTCGACGAGCAGCCGGGTCGTGTGCGCGTGGTCCAGCAGCACCGACTCGATGTGGAACTGGCTGTACGGGAATCCCGCCTGCCGCAGGTACTTCGCGTACGCCCGCAGCACCGCGGCCTGACGCCAGTCGAGGTGCGAACGCAGCACCAACTCGTTGAACCGGTCGGGTTCGGAGCGGCCGTACCAGACCGCGGTGACGGCGTCGGTGAACCGGCGTTGCAGCGCCCGAGCCTCGGCCGACCCGCCCCGCTCCGCCTCGTCGAGCTCGACCTCGAGGTTCTCCTCGACCGCGGTGTCGATCAGTTCCGGCGCCGCCGCCACCCCGAAATCGTAGATCCAGCAGGGCGTTCCGTCGGGTCGGAACACATCGTACGGACGCTCGTCGATCACCTCGACTCCGAGGGACTGCAGCACCGGCAGCACCTGACTCAGTGACACCCCGTCCCCGGTGATGTACAGGGTGAACCGCCACTGCCCCGGCCGTGCGTCGCGCCGACGGTACAGTTCCAGGTCGATCTCCCCCACCCGAAGTCGCTCGAGCCGGGCGATGTCGCGGACGGCGCGGGCGGCCTCGAAATCCTCCTTGTAGCTCTCCGGGAAGGCGGCCGCGTACCGTTGCGCGGTCAGCGACGGCACCCGCGGTTCCCGGGTCGTTGCGTCCATCAGGTCGTCGTCCCAGGCGCGGGTCGCGGCAGCGAGCAGCGCCTCGATCCGCTCCCGGTTGGCCGCCGAGGTGTCGACGGGCGGGACCGGAGCGCCGGGCTCGGTACGGATCGTGAAATGCACCATGGCCAGGTCGGACTCGGTGACGCGGGCACTGTAATCGAGTGTGCCGCCACCAAGTTCACGCAACAGGATCGACTGCATCGCCAGCCTCGACCGGGTGTTGTACCGATCGCGCGGCAGGTAGACGAGCGCGGACACGAACCGGCCGTCGTGATCATCCCGCAGGAACAGGCGTGCCTGCCTGCGCACCCCGATCGCGAGGACCGCGGTCACCGTGTCGAACAGTGTGTCCGCGTCGACGGAGAACAGTTCGGTCCGCGGCAGCGACTGGATGACCTCCAGCATCGCCTGCCCGGAGAACGAGTGCAGGTCGAAGCCCGCGCGGGCGATCACCGCGCGGGCGCGGGTCGCGACGACCGGAATGTCGAGGATGTTCTCGTGCACCGCGGTCACGGTGAGCACGCCGAGGAAACGGTGCTCGCCGACGGTCCGACCGGCGGAATCGAGGTCGAGGACCCGCACGAACGAGGGGTAGACCGAGCGGTGCACCGTCGCGGGAAGCGGCCCCTGCGCGAACGTCAACAACTGCTGGTCCGAACGGAACTCCGGTGCGGGAAGGTCGATCCGATGGTCGGTGCGGGTGGACGCGCCGAGAACCCCGAGCCCGCTGCCCGGGACGACACTGGCCGTGCGGGTGTCGTCGACCGCGGGGTCCCCGTACGCGTAGCGGCGGTAGCCGAGGAGCGCGAAGTGGCCAGCCGCGAACCAGCGCAGCAGCGCAGCATCGTCGCGGACCTGCCGCTCGGGATACCCGGTCGGGGCCGAGTCGGCGAACCGTTCGAGACCGTCGGCGAGATCGCGCTGCACCCCGCGCATCGCGTCGGTGTCGGAGATGACGGTGCGGACGTCGACGAGCACGTCCCGGACCGCGTCGGCGATGACGTCGAACCGCGCCGGGTCGGTGGCCGGATGCAGCTGCAGGTGCATCCACGACTCGGTGTGCGTGGAACGTTCGTGCTGTGCCCCGTCGACAAGCACGTCGACCAGTGCGCCGTCGGGGTCCCGCCGCACCCGCAGCACCGGATGCACGATCTCAACGACGGTCACCCCGAGGCGGGCGAGCAGGGCGGTGACGGACTCGACGAGCATCGGCATGTCGTCGGTGACGACCTGCAGCGCGGGCACGCCGCCCACCACGCCTGCCCTGGCCAGCGACCCGGCGGTCCCCCGGGTCGCCGCCAGCTCCAGGTGGGCCCGGAACGCGGCCATCGCCTCGTCGGTGACGATCCCACCGGTCCAGGCGACGTCGGTGCCCCGGAAGTAGGCGGCCGCCACCTCCGGCAGATGCCCGGACAGGGCGCCGGGCAGGCCAGCGCCCCATTCCGGGCCGAATCGATCTGCGGACACGGTCATCTCGCGGTCACCCCCTGGTCGCTGGAGCAGGTGTGTACCGACGAGCCTAGCCGGGCCGGGTCCCCGATCGGCGGATGCTACGAGGTCACGTCGACCGGGGCGTGCGTGCGCAGTTGCTCACGGATCCGGTCGGGCAACGGAACGGCCTGCTCGGTCACCGGATCGAACGCGACCATCACGCTGTCGACCTCCGCGCACACCGCGCCGGTGCGGTCCCGCATCACCTGATGCACTGCGAACGAGGAGGTGCCCACCTTCGGGATGGTGAGCTCGACGGTCAGCGGCGCCGTCTCGTCCGTCACCGGACGCAGGTAGTCGAACGAGAGCTTGCGCACCACCAGCGGGTGGAGCGGGCCACCGATCGTCACGGACTCCCGGAAAAACCGCACCCGGGACTCCTGCGCGTACTCCGCGTACAGCACGTTGTTCACGTGGCCGAGACGATCGGAGTCGCCCCAGCGCACCTCGATCTGACAGGTGTGTGCCATCGCGGATCAGTCCCTCGTCAGCTTGCGGTGAGTGACGCGGTGCGGGCGGGCGGCTTCGGCACCGAGCCGCTCGACCTTGTTGGCCTCGTACGCCTCGAAGTTACCCTCGAACCAGAACCACTTGCCCTCCTCGACGTTGCCCTCCCACGCGAGGATGTGGGTGCAGGTCCGGTCCAGGAACCAGCGGTCGTGGGAGATCACGACGGCGCAGCCGGGGAACTGCTGTAGCGCGTTCTCCAGCGAGCTCAACGTCTCGACGTCGAGGTCGTTGGTCGGCTCGTCGAGGAGGATCAGGTTGCCGCCCTCCTTGAGGGTCAGCGCCAGGTTCAGGCGGTTGCGCTCACCACCGGACAGCACCTCCGACCGCTTCTGCTGGTCCGGACCCTTGAAGCCGAACGCGCTGACGTAGGCGCGCGAGGGCATCTCGTTCTGCCCGACCTCGATGAAGTCGAGGCCGTCGGAGACGACCTCCCACACCGTCTTCTTCGGGTCGATGTTCGCGCGGGACTGGTCGACGTAGCTCAGCTTGACCGTGTCGCCAACCTTCACGCTGCCGGAGTCCGGCTGCTCCAGACCGACGATCGTCTTGAACAGCGTGGTCTTGCCGACACCGTTGGGGCCGATGACACCGACGATGCCGTTGCGCGGCAACGTGAACGACAGATCCTTGATCAGGACCCGGTTCTCGAAGCCCTTGTCGAGGTGGTCGACCTCGACCACGACGTTGCCGAGGCGCGGCGGCGTCGGGATCTGGATCTCCTCGAAGTCGAGCTTGCGGTGCTTCTCGGCCTCGGCGGCCATCTCCTCGTACCGGTCGAGGCGGGCCTTGTTCTTCGTCTGCCGGGCCTTCGCACCCGAGCGGACCCAGGCGAGCTCCTCCTTGAGCCGCTTCTGCAGCTTCTGGTCCTTCTTGCCCTGAACCTCGAGGCGCTCCGCCTTCTTCTCCAGGTAGGTGGAGTAGTTGCCCTCGTACGGGTGCAGCTTGCCGCGGTCGACCTCGCAGATCCACTGCGCGACGTGGTCGAGGAAGTAGCGGTCGTGGGTGACGGCGAGCACGGCGCCCGGGTACGAGGCGAGGAACTGCTCAAGCCAGAGCACCGACTCGGCGTCCAGGTGGTTGGTCGGCTCGTCGAGGAGCAGCAGGTCCGGCTTGCTCAGCAGCAGCTTGCACAGCGCGACGCGGCGGCGCTCACCACCGGACAGGTGCGTGACGGGCTCGTCGGCGGGCGGGCAGCGCAGCGCGTCCATCGCCTGCTCGAGCTGGGAGTCGACGTCCCACGCGTCGGCGTGGTCGAGCTCCTCCTGGAGCTTGCCCATCTCCTCCATCAGCTCGTCGGAGTAGTCGGTCGCCATCAGCTCGGCGATCTCGTTGAACCGGTCGAGCTTGACCTTGATCTCGCCGAGGCCCTCCTCGACGTTGCCGCGGACGGTCTTCTCCTCGTTGAGCGGGGGCTCCTGCATGAGGATGCCGACGGTGGCCTCCGGGTCGAGAAACGCCTCACCGTTGGACGGCTGGTCGAGGCCGGCCATGATCTTGAGGATGGAGGACTTGCCGGCGCCGTTCGGGCCGACGACACCGATCTTGGCTCCCGGGTAGAAGCTCATCGTGACGTCATCGAGGATGACCTTGTCGCCGTGCGCCTTGCGCACCTTCTTCATCGTGTAAATGAACTCCGCCATGCGCACCAGCGTATCGGGAGGACAGGTGCCGCCCCAATCCACGGCCCGGCGGTCACACCACGGTGCGCGGCCTCACCGCATCACCCCGTCGACGAACACCGCGGCGTCGTCGAACGCCGCCGCCGGGGTGCCCAGGTGATCCGCGGACGGGTACACCCGGAAATCGACGTCGGTCCGGGACGCCGCGAGCTGCCCGGTGAACACCAGGGTGAGCGGGATCGGCACCACCAGGTCGACGGCGCCCTGCCCGAGGAACAGTCGGCGGTCGTAGCCGCCGGTCGGCACGCCGAGATACTCGGTCAGGGCCGGCCGCAGGTCGTGCAGCGGCCGGGAGAACAGGTCACCGACCGACGCGCCACCGAGGTACTCGTTGAACTCGAGGGTGCATACCCGCTGCGCGATGGTCGCGAGTTCGCGGCCCCGGGGCGAGAGGTAGGAGTCGATGTTCAGGTCGGGGCGCGCGGACCGCAGCCCCGCCATTGTGAACAGCGTGAACTTGGTCAGCCCGGCGACACCGATGTTCGGGATGCCGGGCCTACCCAGCGCGAACACCTGGTCGAGGTTGATCGGTGCACCGAGGGCGACCGCGCCGCGGTAGTCGAGCTCCGGCGCGTACGCGGTGGCCAGGTGGGCGGTGCTGAGGGCCGCGTGCCCGCCCTGCGAGAGGCCGGCGACCACCCAGCGCGGGGAGAGCGCGGGGACCAGCTGCCGCCCGGCGCGCACCATGTCGATCACGTCGTGCGCGGCCGCGACACCGTCGAGGTACGCGAGCTCGCCCGGGGTGCCGAGGCCCGCGTAGTCGGTGGCGACGACCGCGTACCCGCGCCGCAGCCACCGGTCCATGAACTCCGCCTCCACCGCGGTGCCACCGACCGCGGACGGCGCGCACTGGTCGGCGAGGCCGATGGTGCCGTGCGCATACGACACCACCGGCCAGCCACCCGGCGGGGCCTGCCCCTGCGGCACATACACCGCCCCGGAGCTCAGCCGGGGTGCACCGCGGTGATCGGCGGTGCGATAGGTGACCCGGTACCCGTCCGCCGCTCCGGGGAGCGCGGCCTGCGGGGGCAGCGGCCGCGTGTCGACGACGCTGCCGGGTCCGTCGGCGGGCGGGGCCGCCGCGGCCGGTGACGTCGCGATCGGGGCCATCCCAACGAGCGCCGCCGTCACCGCCGCCAGCAGTGCCGTCCTCCATCGCATCCCAGGCATCCGTGCCTCCTGTCGGTGACCGATCCGTGCCGATCTGATCACGGTAGGCGCACACCGGGCCCGGGTCCGGGTTTCGGGACATCGCGTCCGCGCTCACCCGACGACGGCGACCTCCGCGTTCACCGCCTCCGCGCCCTCGTCGGGATCGTCGAGCCCGTCCGCCTCGGACGGCGGGACCTTCGATGTCCGGTCGAGTTTCGCGGTGCAGCGGGCGAGGTCGGGGCCGACGGCGGTTGCCCGCATCTCGAGGTCGGATCGTTCGACACCATCCCGGTTCGTGTACTCGTTGGTGCGCAGCTGGCCGTACGCGATGATCGGATCCCCCTTCATCAGCGATGCGCCGACGCCCCCGACCAGTCTGCGCCAGCAACTGACGGTCAGGTAGAGCGTGCCGCCGTCGGTCCACTCCCCCGACGCCTGGTCGAACCGCCGGGCATTGCTGGCCATCCGGAAGCTCAGCACCTCCTCGCCCGCATTGGTGGATCGTTTCACCGGATGGGTGATGACGGTGCCGACCACCGCCGTGTGCGTCTCGTACATGTCCGTCCTCCTGTTCCGGGGCTGGTCGCCCCCACCGACCACCGTGCCCGGGAGCGGGCCGATGCGGGAGGGGCCAACGGCGCGTTGTGGACAACCCGCGAATCGCTCCACAGCGGGGACGGATCACCGGTTCGCGGCGCGACCGTCGTCGGTGGACTGTGGTAGCGCGACCACCGCCGGGTCAGGGGGCAGCGGCGGCGGGGACGAGACCCGCGAGGGCCTGCGCATAGGCGGCCAACCGGTCACGGGTGTACGTCTCGGGATCACTGACCGCGAGCCTGCCGAGCATCTCCGCGAACGACATCATCGTGTGCCCAAGCAGCTCCGCGTCGAACCCGGCGAGCGCCGGTTCCAACCCAATGCCGATGCGCGCCAAGTCGACCGCGCGGTCGAGGATCGCCGCCCGCGCGGTCCGCAGATGGTCGCGGTATTCGCTCGGTGCGTCGTCGGGTCCGGTGAGGATCAGGCGCCACCGGGTCGGGTTGTCGAGCACCACCCGAACGAACGCGGTCACGGTGCCGCCGTACGCGGCGGCCGGTCCGGTGCGGGTCAGATCGGTGGGCAACGTGTCCAGCACCTGAGCAACCGCACGCTGGTACTCACGGTCGAGCAGCGCGGCCACGAGATCACCGCGGGTGCGGAACACCGTGTACAGCACCGGTTTTCCGACGCCCACTTCCGCGGCGACCGCCTCCATGCTCAGGTCATGCAGACCCGACCGTCGGGTGACCTCGAACGCGGCGTCGAGAAGTTGCTCGCGGCGCTGCGCGGGAACCCGGCCAGCCAGCTGTGGATCCACATCACCGGATGGCACTCGGTCCTCAAGTGCTACGAGATGTTCGGCCCGGCTGCGCTCTCACCCGCGGAGGAGTCGCGATACTGGGCCGACTGCGTGACGGCGGCGGAGCTGCAGACCTGCAGGCCGGCCGACGTGCCGAGGTCGTCAGCCCGGCCGAGGCCAGGGAGCGGCTGCACGCGACCCCGGCCTGACCGACCGGCGACGCGGCTACTTCCAGCCCTCCCGATCGCGGCGCGCCAGTTCCGCGAACATCGCGTTATGGGCGGCGAGGTCGGCGTCGTCGTCGCGGTCCGCGGCCCGGTCGATGCGCTTGGCAACCTTCCGGTCGGACCGCGACCACTGCACCAGCAGGGCGAGCATCACCAGCACCAGCGGAATCTCCCCGGTCGCCCAGGCGATGCCGCCGCCGACCTTCTGGTCACCGAAGAGGTCGTCGTTCCAGCCCAACGCCAGCGACCGGTAGTACCAGCCACCGATGACCTCCATCGTGCTCATCAGCGCGATCCCGAAGAACGCGTGGAACGGCAGCGACCCGAACACCATCGCCAGCTTCGTCACCGGCTCGATCTGGCGCGGCGCCGGGTCGATCCCGATCACCACCCAGTAGAACAGGTAGCCGCTGAGGATGAAGTGCAGGTTCATCAGCAGATGCGCACCGTGCGAGTCCAGCGTCGAGCCGAAGATCCCGCCGAGGTAGAGGGCGTAGAAGCCGCCGACGAACAGCACCGACGCGACCAGCGGGTGCGTGACGAAGCGGGAAAACCTGCTGTGCAACGCCGCGAGCAGCCATTCGCGCGGGCCCGGCGCACCGTCGGGGCCCGCCGGCTTGAGGGCACGCAACGCCAGGGTCATCGGGCCACCGAGCACCAGCAGCACCGGCGCGAGCATCGACAGCGCCATGTGGGCGCCCATGTGGACGCTGAACACGGCGGGCGCGTACCGGCCGAGCCCGGACGAGGTGCCGATCAGCAGGGTCGCGCAGCCGAGCAGCCACGCGACGGTCCGGCCGATCGGCCACGCGTCCCCGCGCGCCTTCAGCCTGCGGACACCGATCACGTACCAGACCGCGGCGATGATCGCGGCGGTCCCGAAGATCAGGTCGAATCGCCAGTCGAACATCAGCCGGGCGACGGTCGGCGGACCGTCCAGGTTGTAGCCGAGCTGCACCTCCGCGGGAGTCGGGCGGATGTCCTCCGGCGGGGGCGGGGTCCTGCCGAGCCCCACCGCGAGACCGATCGTCGCGGCGAACACGATCGCCTCGCCGCCCGCGAACCGGACCAGCGCACCGCGCGAGGTCGGGTCGGCGGCCAACGCGGGCAGCGCCCGTCGCCGCTGCAGAAACCCGAACACGCCGAGAATCACCAGTGCAACCGTCTTCGCGACGAGCAGCCACCCGTAGGTGCTGGTGAACAGCTCGTCGAGGGGCAGCCGGACCAGGCCGTTGATCACCCCGGAGAACGCCATGATCACGAACGCCGCCGTCGCGATCACCGAGAACCGGCGGGCCGCGAGATCGGTGTGCTCACCGCCGCGGCGGGCATGCACCAGCAGCGCGAACAGTCCACCCGCCCACAACGATGCCGCGACCAGGTGCCACAGCAGGCTGTTCGTCGCCATGTCGTGGGAGCCGCCTGCCGACGAATGCCCCGTCAGCGCGAGCGGGATCAGGGTCACGATGCCGAGCCCGAGCACCACCGGCGTCCAGTTCCACCGCAGCAGCATCCGCGAACAAACCGCGAGCAGGATCGCCAGGATCGCCGTGTTCCGCCACGCCCCGGCCAGCTCGATCTGCGGGATCGCCTTCCACAGGTTCTCCGGCTTCAACGCCTCCGCGAACGGCTGCCCCGCGGTGTCCGACACCGTCAGCGGGACCAGGACCAGCGCACACGCCGCCCACACGATCGCCGCATTCGACGCGGTCCGCACCGCCCGGTAGCCGCCGACATCGAGGACACCCGACTTCTGCGGCGGCACCAGGAACGACGCCAGCAGCAACGACCCGATCGCGATCACCGCCGCGACCTCGCCGATCGCCTTCACCGCCGGCAGCCCGTACGTCGTCAACGGTCCGGGGTCGGGGATACCGAGCCGGACCAACGCCTCCGACGCCGACAGCCCAACGATGATCGCCGCGACCAACCCGGCGATCAGGCCGAGGGTGACGAAGATGGGGACCGCGCTCTCCCCCGCCCGACGGGACGGTGGTGCTTCGGAGTGGGCGAGCTCGGGTGATGCCATGACCACCAGGGTAGGAGGCGGCGGAGTGTGAACCACGCCCAGGTTCCACCGCGCCGCCGTGTGCCGGTCCGACCCGCCCGCCCGCAGCCGGTAGACTCCTGACCCGATCCCACGCCGGGGTCATGCCTCCGTAGCTCAGTTGGATAGAGCAAGAGCCTTCTAATCTCTAGGTCGCAGGTTCGATTCCTGCCGGGGGCACACAGTGACACTGCCGGCCTCCGGCCGGGTGCGCGCCAGCGTGAGGGTTCGAAGGCATTTCACGCAGGCGCACTGTGTCACTCCCGACCTCCGGGGCGTCGTGCCGTTCACCAAAGCCCGACCCGTGTGACGTGAAACACTATGCGGTACGACTCCGATAGACCGGGTTGAGGTGAGTCCCATGCCCGAACATCACACCGGCCGCCCCGGCCCGCACATCCTCGAGAACCGTCCGACCGCTCCGTGCCGGTCGCCACCGCGCTGACGATCGTCCCCGACCCGGTGGCGAGGACCGGACGCATCGCGCGCTCCGACCGATGCGTCCGATCCGTCGCACCGATGCTCGCAACCCCTCTAGGTGAAGGTGCAGAGAACCATGGAATTCATGACACAACTCATCGGCGTGCTCGACAAGCTGCTGGACGTGATGGGCAAGATGCAGGGCCCAGGCGGAGGTGGCGGCGGCGCCGGAATGGGCAGCCTCGGCAGCCTCGGCGGGCTCAGCGGCTGATCACGCGGCGACGGCCCCGGCCCACCGGCCGGGGCCCTCGCCGTGTTTCGGGTCGTCTCGACCCGGCCGCGATTCGCCTGCGCGCACGATTCGTGCGCGGTAAAGTCGACTCCTGAATTTGCCGCCCCCGCACAGGCGTCGGCGGAGTGTCAGGGCACTTCGGACAGCCTCGTTCCCGAAGCAACCCCCGGTGATTTCGCGTCGATAGGCCCCGCGAATCGCAGATCGCTGTCGCGTCCGTGAGAACCGCCAGATCAGTTCCGATCAAATGGGGATCGCCATGAAGATGGCCACCACTCTGGTCATGCCCGTGCTCGTCGCAGCAACCATCGTCTCCGGCGCGGGCACCGCGTCCGCGCAATTGCCCGCGCCGCCACCACTGCCCGCGCTACCCGACCTACCCGACCTACCCGCGCTGCCGCCGTTGCCGACGGTGTCGCTGCCGGAACTGCCCGCGCTGCCCGCCCCCGACCCGGTGCCGGTGGACCTGCCCGCCGTGCCGGTGCCCGCCGTGGAGCTCCCCGCGGTGCCCCTCCCCGATCCGATGCCGGTCGCCCTTCCGCCGGTGACGCTCCCCGACCCGATCCGGGTGGACCTGCCCGCACCTCCCCCGCCGCCGCGGGTACCCACGCTCGACGAGGTCGCGACGATGCTCGGACTGCAACCGCCGCCGACCCCCGCGATGGTCACCGCACAGTTCGCGGAGCAGACGTGGCCGGACAACGAGCCGAAGCGGGAGGCGTTCAACGAGATGACGAACGAGATCACCATCGGCTGGAACAACGGCGGTCAGCAACGCATGATGCTCGGCTCGTTCGTCGGCCTGGCGATCGGCTGCGTGTCGATCTTCCCGAACTTCATGGCGGGCTGCATGCTCGGCAACCTCATCGGGGCAGGCGTCGGCGCGGTGGTGGGCATCGACGAGGGGAACCCGAAGGCACGCCCGTCGGTGGAGAAGTTCTTCGCGACACCGTGACCCGCGCGTCAGGCGCGGCGGACCACCGTCAGCTTCGACACCCGGGAGGAGATGCGTCGGTCCTCGCCGTCGCGGAGCAGCGCGATGCCGGACCGGATCTCCTCGACCACCCAGGTGCCCGCCGTGTCCGAGATGTGGACGAGGTCGCCCGTCTGCACCGTGTCACCCATCGCATCCTCCGCCTTCTCGCGCCGCAGCGCGGACGCGTCGTGTGTTGTCGTTGCCGACAATTATCACGTGGCGCTGCCCCGCCGCGGCGGACTGGGGCGGATTCGCCGTCACCGACCGGCCAGGTGCGCGCGGTCCGCCCGGCTGATCGTGACGGCAGCGACGATCACCCCGACCACCACACCGACCAGGGTGTCGACCACCCGACTGACCGCCGTCCCGGTGTCGACGGTGGCACCGAGACCGATCACGAGCAGGGCCATCGGCGTGACGAACAGTGAGCACAGGGCGTAGTTCCGGGTGGCGGTCACCTCCGCCGCGACCTGCAGCACCGCGATGACGACGACGCACTGCCAGTAGCCGAGGGACAGCGCGATCAGGGCCGCCGCGATCACCGCGCCGCCCACGTTTCCGAGCAGTCGCTGGATTGCGCGCTGCACCGTCTGCCCGTAGGTCACCCCCTGCATCGCGGCCATCGCACCCATCGACGCCCACAGCGGATGGTCGAATCCCAGTTCCGCAGCCAGCCAGCCGGCGACGGCGGAGGCGACGACGATCCGGGCTGCGTACTCGGTCACGGCGCGGGTGCGCAGGCCCGCGACGCCGACCGCAACGAACGATGGCGGGCGGGGCAGCGGCGGGGCGCCGGTCCCGGCTCCGAGGATGGTGCGGTGCCGCTTCGCCTTCCGCAGTTCGGCCTCGTGCCGCACCACCTCGTCGAGTCGTCTCGGGTCGCCGAGTTCCCATTCGTCGAGTGCGGCGTCGGCCTCACCGAGGATGGCCGCGAGGTCGCTGGCGTTGGTGTGCCCGGTCGACGTGGCCGTCAGTACCAGCTTCTCCCTTGCCGAGGTGATCGCGTCGCGGGCGGCCGCGGGATCCGCGCCTGCGGGCACCGCGGCAGCGGCGGCGAGCGCCCGTGCCACCGCGAGCCGGGCGGGTCCCCAGGGCAGGAACAGCAACGGAACCAGCGCAACGCCGAGGCCGACGGTCGCGCCGACCGTCGAACTCACCAGCGCAACAGCGAGATCCGCCGCGGACGCGGTAGAGCCGACGGCCGCGGTCGCGGCGAAGACGAGGATCACCGGGCCCGGTCCGGCGATGCGGAACGCGGCGAGCACCGCTGCGGCGGCGCCGGACAGCACCGCGATCGACGCGATCTGCGCCCACACCGGCAGCCCCGCCAACGCGATCAGGCCGCCGACCAGTACCGACGAGACGACAAGGATCCCGACGGATCCGACCTTCTCCGCCGTGCGGCGCAGCGGGTCATGGCGTGCGAACGCCGAGGTGAGGGCGCTCAGGACCGCGAGTCCGGCGACGTCGCCGTGCCCGGTAAGCCCGAAGACCACGAGGACCAGCGTCGCGGCCAACCCGACCCGCACCGAGACGGCGAGGGTCGCGTCCGCGGGTCGGACGACGAAGGCCCGCCGCCAGGTCTCGGCGGACACCGTGTGGGCGAGGGCGTCACGCGTCCGACGGGGGCGGACGATCGGGGTTCGGGTCGGCATCGCCCAACGATAGCAATAGTTCACTAGTAAACTACATATGAAATAGTATGACCTCGGTCGCCTACGATGACCTCATGCCACCCAGCGCGCCCGGCGAGGACTTCATCGACCACGTTCGACGACAGTGGTCCCGAACCCACCCGGAGGTGGACGCCGCCCCGATCGAGGTCATCGGCCGCATTACCCGGATCGGGTCACTCGCGCTGCACGAGCTGGACCGCGCCCTTGCCGGCAGCGGCGTCTCCCGGGTCGAATTCGAGATCCTCTGCGCCCTCGCCCGCAGCGATCGACCCCTCCGGGCCAGCGAGGTCACCACCGCGACCATGACGAGCGGCGCGTCGACGACCAAGCACACCGACCGCCTGACCCGCATCGGCCTGGTCGAGCGACTCCGCTTCGAACGCGACGGCCGGGTGGTGCTCCTGCAGCCGACCGACGCCGGGCGCGCACTGGTGGACCGCGAATTCCCCGCCCGGGTGGAGCGGGACCGGCGGCTGCTCGAGGGCCTCGACGCCGACGAACAGGCCACCCTCGCGGGCCTGCTGCGCCGGGTCGCGGGGAACTTCGCCGCTCCCTGACGCGATGAACGGGGGTTCATGTGCCATCGCCGTCCGGGAACTGGCACATGAACCCCCGTTCAATCCGTGGCCCGACCACCGAGATGACGTCGCCGCGCCGGGAGCCCGACCACCGGGATCATGCGATCTCACCGCGCTGCCCGCACTCCCCGACCGCGGTCCGCAACGCCGCCCGCTCGGCGGTGTCGACGGTGAGCCCGTACTTCACCTTGATCCGGATGTACGAGTCGACGTACCCGCACCGAAACCCGCCGGGGGGCAGGTAGTCGGCGGCGTCCTGGTCACCCTTCGACCTGTTGGCCGACGGATCGGAGGCCATCAGGTTCTGCGCGTCGTTCGCGATCGCCCGGCGGGCAACCTGGTCGAGTGCGCGCGCGCCCGAGCGCCACGCCTCGGCCAACGGCACGATGTGTTCCGCGTCGACCGCGGAGGGGTCGGTCGTCCACCGGTACTCCCTGAGCGCACCGGTGTCACGGTCGAGGACGCCGTACCGGTCGAGCCAGCCGCCGTCCCTGCCGACCGTCAACCGGCAGGTCTTCGGGTCGAGGCGCACCGATCCGGACGCGTCCCGGAGCATCATCACGTCGCGGGTGGTGCAGCGGGTGTACGCCGCGAACTCGGGGCCGAATCCGTGCTCCGGACGGTTGGTGTCCCAGTGCGGGAACCGGTCCCGGCTGTAGCCGTCCATCGACGCCTCGGCCGCGACCCGCAGCCGAGCGAGCTGGTCGGCGAGATCGCCCGCAACCACCTCCGGCGTCGACCCGGAGTCGTTGCGCTCCCACTCGTCGAGCAGCACGTAGCCGACGGCGACGAGCACCACGACCAGGAAGGACAGGGCCGCGCGCAGCATCGGGCGCACGGTGCGCGACAACCGCGCGTTGAGGGACGGACGCACGGATATCTCCTGGACGCTCTGACGGGACGGCAGAGTATCGCCCGAGGCGATCCGAATCTGGTGACGGCGCGCGGATCCCGCCCCCGACTGTGATGCAGATTACCCACCCGGCGACGTCCCTCGTCACGGGTGGCCGGGCACCATGATCCGGGCCAACACCCCGCGGTGGTCGGAGCCGGGCAGGTCGACGACGTCGACGTCGGTCGCGGTCGCGCCCGCGACCAGGATCCGGTCGATCGACAGCAGCGGCGGCAACCAGCGGTCCGCCGGATAGCTGCGCAGCACCCCGGCGCCCGCCTGCTCGGCGGCGTCGCGAACACCGTCGCCGAGCAGGGCACGGAACTGGGCGTGATCCCAGGTCGCATTGAAATCCGCTGCCATGACGACGGTGTCGGCGTCGGTGCGCAACCCGTCCAGGATGCCGTGCAGCCGGTCCAGTTCGTCGGCCCAGGTCGGCGTCTGGTGCCGCGGCCACGGCGGCACCGGATGTGCCGCAAGCACCGTCAGCGAGTCGCCGCCGGGCAGCGTCGCCCGCGCGGAGAGCGCGGCCATCGCAAATCCGGGGTGCTGCACCTGCTCCGACAGCGGGTATCGGCTCCAGATGCCGGTGCCGTCCGCACCGGACGCGGCGGGTCGCACGTAGCGATAGGGCAGCAGCTCGTCGAGACCCGACGCGGTCAGCCCGTCCATCGCCGCTACGGTCAGTTCATTCACGGCCATCAGGTCGACGTCACGCGAACGCACCTGCGCGACAACCGACTCCGGATCCGCCTTCCCGAACTCGATGTTCGCCTGGAGGACCGTCAGCCCGCGCTCCGGGTTCGCGCCCGACCCGGCGTCGTGCACGTACAGCGGCGCCTGGGTCCAGGCCGCCCCGGCGGCGACCGCGGTCGCGACCGCGAGGCCGAGTCGATCCCGGACGGCGAGAAACACCAGCACCGCCACCACGATCCCCGATACCAGGTAGGGCGCGGCCGCGGCCGCGACGACGACCGGCGCCGAGGTCACCGGCACCAGGTGCGCAAGGACACCCGCGGCCGCCGCCGCGACCGCCGCCCATCCGACGACGAGTGCGCCCCAACGAATCACCCGGGTCGACGACCTCGTCCGCCCGGTATCACGCCCGGGGATGAGGGTCACTCGGGGACCCGTCGCGCCACCAACGCCGCCCCGATGTGCGGCAGGTCGGCGGGGTCGGAGGGGTTGAGCCCGGTCAGTTCGAACACCCGGCGCATCCGGTAGTCGACCGTGTTCGCGTGCACCGCGAGGGTGGCCGCGGTCGCCCTCCGGTTGAGCCCACTATCGACATAGGTCTCGAGGGTCTGCATCAGTTCCGGCTTCCCCACCAGCGGTGCCAGCAGCGCAGCCAGTTCGCGTTGGGCGGCGCTCGGCCTGCTCAGTTGGTACTCGAGCAGCACGTCCGACAGCCGGTACAAGCCGGACGGACGACCCGACCTCGCCACCAGCGCAACGATTTCCGCGGTCTGCTCGACCGCCGACGGCACCCCCGCCGGCGTCGCGACCGCCCCGGCGACGTGGAAGTCGGCGCCGAGCACCCGCCCGAGCCGGTCGACGACGGCCCGCAACTGCTCCCAGTCCGGGGCGCTGGCCGGGCACGGCACCAGCGCCAGCCCCCCGCCGCTGTCGATCACCGTCAAGGCAGGCTCCCCGGTGATCCGGTCCAGTTCGGTCTGCACCCGGCGCAGCTTCCGGCGTCCGGCGACGGTTCCACTGACCCCGGAACCGCGCTCGTCGTCGTTCTCGCCGATCGTCAGGGTCAAGGCGAGGTAGTGCGGGGCCAGCCGCAGCCCGGTGCGGTGCACGACGGAGTCGAGGTCCTCCCCCGCGACCAACGCCGACATGAACGACCGCCGGCCCGAGTTCGCCTGGCTCTCCATGCTCTGACGTTCCTCGAAGTAGGCGGCGCTCACTGCGATCGTCAACCGGCGCAGGAAGTCCAGGATCATTGTCATCAGCGTCTGGACGTCATCGATGTCGTCCGGGCCCGCACCGTCGAGCAGTTCGCCCGCCGCGAGACCGATCCCGGCGTGGTAGGCGTGCAGCACGGCATCGAGCGGCACCCCCTCCTCGGCGCGGCGGGCCGCGGAACTGCGCTGCTCGACGAGTTCGGAGTCGCGGGCCCCGCGACGCTCGCGGACCAGGGTGGCGAAGAGTTCCATGTTGCGGAGCACGATGTCGGAGATCTCCCCGTGCACCGCTTCCCGCGGCAGCGCCCGGTAGATGGGCAGCTCGTCCATCAGTCGGCCGATCACGCGGGCGGTCAGGTCGGGGGCGGCGTTGGACAGCCACTGCGCCGCCGGCCTTCCCGCGATGCGCAGCGGCGGTACCACCCGGTTGTCTACGGTCACGGATTCCTCCCAATACCGGACATTACGGAAAATCTACTGCGTCGCTCCTGTCTGGCTACCACGCAGCGACCCGGATGTCACCGCGGGACCCGCTCCCGGCGTGGCGTCGCCGCGCTCGCCCGAACCGCGAGGGTCCTGACGTAGGGTTCGAAAAACACCAGGTCGTCGCCGATCCGGCGGTGACAACGACGGACGGCGGAACGTATGGATGCGGTCGAGAAGTCAGCGATGACCGTCGGAGACTACACATACGACGTCACCCTCGCCGGACCGGCGGGCGGAGCGCCGGTCGTGTTGTTGCACGGTTTCCCCGAGACGGCCGCCTGCTGGAACCCGATCCTGCCTGCCCTCGCCCGCGCGGGATTTCGGCTGATCGCACCGAACCAGCGCGGGTACTCCCCTGGCGCGCGCCCGGCGGGTGTGGAGCACTACGCGATCGACGCACTCGGCGGCGACGTCCTTGCCCTGCTCGATCACCTGGATCTACGGTCCGCGCACCTCGTCGGTCACGACTGGGGCGCCGCGGTCGCCTGGTGGACCGCGGCCAACCACCCGGACCGGGTCCGTTCCCTGACGGCGGTCTCGGTGCCGCACCCGGCGGCGTTCGGGTGGGCACTGCGCACGGACGACGACCAGAAGGCCCGGTCCCGCTACATCGGCGTGTTCCGGAATGGAAACTCCGCCGAGCAGGTCCTGCTGGCCGACGGCGCGGGGCGCCTGCGCGAGATCTACGCGGGCGTCGACCCGGCCCTCGTCGACGAACACGTCCGCGTCCTCACCGAGCCGGGCGCCCTCACCGCTGCCCTGTCCTGGTATCGGGCGATGGGGCGCGACTTCGCGGAGACCCCCGCCGTCCGGGTACCGACCACCTATGTGTGGAGCGACGGGGACGACGCGCTGGGCCGGGCGGGCGCCGAGAAGTGCGCCGAGTTCGTCACCGAGCCCTACCGATTCGTCGAACTCGACAGCGTCAACCACTGGGTGCCCGAACAGGCACCCGAGAGTCTTGCGGCCGCGATCATCGCCCGCGTGGAAGGAGTGTCGGCATGAACGGAATCGTCATCGTCCTGCTGGGCGCACTGCTGTGCTTCTACGGCATTCGCTCACTGCACCTGGCCGTCCTCGCCTCCGGATTCGGGTTGGGCTGGCTGGTCACCGACCTATTCACCGCCGCGTTCTGGACGCTCGTACTCTTCGGCCTGATCGGGGCGGCCGCGGCGTGGGTGCTGACCACCCTCGTCTTCAAGTTCTCGGCGTACTTCATCGGCGGCATCTCGGGCGCCATGGCAGGCGCGAAGCTGGCGGACGCGCTGCAGCCAGGCGAGAACAACTGGGCGCTGAGCTGGATCGTGATTCTCGCGCTGGCGGTCGCCGCCGCCTTCGTCGCGGACAAGTACCGGGCGCGGGCGCTGCTGTGGCTGACCTCCATCGGTGGCGCAAGCATGATCCTCAGCGGCCTCGGCACCATGACCGGCGCGCTTGAGTTCCTCGCCCACCCCGACTCCGGTGTCCAGCAGGTCACCTCGACCCTGGTGTGGATCGCGTTGGCCGTCGCGGGCTGGATCGTCCAGCGCCGACTCTTCCCGGAG
Source organism: Rhodococcus sp. NPDC054953 (assembly GCF_053609225.1). Lineage (NCBI taxonomy): Bacteria > Bacillati > Actinomycetota > Actinomycetes > Mycobacteriales > Nocardiaceae > Rhodococcus > Rhodococcus sp. NPDC054953. The sequence goes on from NZ_JBSGXD010000014.1 coordinate 66,542, forward strand.
AAGCTGGGGCTTCAGCCCACCGACTCGCGGCGGTAGGGCGCGCGGACGGCCAGCAGCGCAGCCAACCCGACGGCGAGGACCACGAGCAGCCCCAGGATGCCTGCCCGGTCGCTGCCGAACATCCACGCGAACAGCCCGAACAGGGTCGGCGACAGGAACGACACCGCCCGGCCGGTCGTGGCGTAGAGGCCGAACATCTGGCCCTCCCGCCCGGCCGGGCTCAGCCGGGCCATGAACGTGCGGGCCGCGGACTGCGCCGGCCCGACGAACAGGCACAGCAGCAGGCCGAGGATCCAAAACGCGACCGGCCCGGACACCGCCAGCAACGCGGCACCCACCGCGAGCATGGACGCGAGCGAGGTCACGATCACCGACTTGGGGCCGAATCGGTCGTCGAGGCGTCCGGCCACCAACGCGCCGACCGCCGCAACAACGTTGGCGGCGACACCGAACAGCAGCACGTCACCGGACGCGATGCCGTACACGTTGACGGCCAGCACCGCGCCGAAGGTGAACACGCCGGCGAGCCCGTCCCGGAACAGGGCGCTGGCCACCAGGTATCCGACCGTGCGGCGGTCGTGCGCCCACAGGGCGGTCAGGTCGCGCCAGAGCACCCGGTAGGAGCCGACGAAACCCGGCCCTGCGGCCGCCGCCTCGCGCCGCGGCACCTCCGGCACCGCGAACAGCACCGGCACGGCGAATACCGCGAACCACACCGCAGCGAGGACCACGACGGTCCGGATGTTTAACCCGCCGTCGGTGCTCAGTCCGAACAGTCCCCGCGCGGGCCCGTCCCCGGCAATGAAGCCGACGTAGCACACCAGCAGCAGCACAATCCCACCGAAATAGCCCATCGCCCAACCGAACCCGGATACCCGTCCGATGCTGTCCGGCGACGAGACCTGCCGCAGCATCGCGAAGTACGGCACCTGCGCGAGCTCGAAGAGGACCGACCCGACACCGAGCAGCACCAGACCCAACCACAGGTACCGATGGTCGTCCCTGACGAAGAACATCGCCAGCATGCAGCCGACCACGGCGGTGGTGAGCAGCGCGAGCGAGCGTTTGCGGCGGCCGGTGGCGTCGGCACGCTGACCGGTGACCGGGGCGAGGACGGCGATCAGCAGCCCCGCCGCGCCGAGGGACCAGCCGAGCCAGCTGCTCGCCGACACCGAGCCGGGGAGGTCGTCACCGACCGCGTCGGTGAGGTACACCGAGAAGACGAAGGTCACGATCACCGCGTTGAAGGCGGCGGATCCCCAGTCCCATAGCCCCCACGCAACGACCTGCCCGCGCGTGGCCACCGTGCCGTCGTCCACCGCCATGCTCATGGCGCGAGCCTAGGCCAGGAATCTGGTGCCGTCGCCGAGGGAAACACCCGACCACGGTTATGCACCTTGTTGCATAGTAGCGTGGTTGCATACATACTCGGCGGGTGGCACTCGAACACGCGCTCCTGGTCTCGCTGTCGGAACAGTCGGGCTCCGGATACGAACTGGCCCGCCGATTCGACAGGTCGATCGGCTTCTTCTGGAGCGCCACCCACCAGCAGATCTACCGCGTCCTCAAACGCATGGACGAGTCCGGGTGGGTGACCGGCGAGACGGTCGGGCAGGAGCGTCGACCGAACAAGCGGGTCTACCGGGTGTCCGCGGCCGGTCGCGCCGAACTGGCGCGCTGGATCGCCGAACCGACCGAGGTCGGGGATCTGCGCAACGAACTCGCCGTGAAGATCCGGGCCGCCTCCCTCGGCGACCTCGACGACGTGCGCGCCGAGGTCCTCCGGCATCGGGACGGCCACGCCCGCCGCCTCGAGGTCTACCGCATGATCGAGAAGCGCGACTTCCCCGCCCCCGACCGACTGTCCGGCACAGCACTGCACCAATACCTGGTGCTGCGCGGCGGCATTCGTGTCGAGGAGGGATTCACCCAGTGGTGCGAGGAGATCCTCGATGCCCTCTGACCCCGTGCCAGCCACCCCGACCGGAAGGCCCTCCGTGACCGCGCCCTACCCGCACCTGCTGTCGCCGCTCGATCTCGGCTTCACCACCCTGCGCAACCGGGTGGTGATGGGGTCGATGCACACCGGCCTCGAGGACCGCACCCGCGACGTGCCGAAACTGGCCGCCTACTTCGCCGAACGGGCCCGCGGCGGGGTCGGGCTGATCGTCACCGGCGGTTACGCCCCGAACCGGACCGGCTGGCTGCTGCCGCTCGGGGCCGACCTGATCACCCGCAGGCAGGCCGCCCGACACCGGGAGATCACCGATGCCGTGCACGCCGAGGGCGGCAAGATCGCGCTGCAGATCCTGCATGCCGGCCGCTACTCCTACCAGCCGTTGAGCGTGTCCGCGTCGTCGATCAAGGCCCCCATCAACCCGTTTCGCCCGCGAGCGCTGACCCGCCGCGGCATCGAGACGACGATCGACGACTACGTCCGCTGTGCGCGGCTGGCCAAGGAGGCCGGCTACGACGGCGTCGAGATCATGGGCGGCGAGGGCTACTTCCTCAACCAGTTCCTCGCGCCACGCACCAACCGGCGCACCGACGAGTGGGGCGGCTCGCCCGAGAATCGGCGGCGCATCGCGGTGGAGATCGTCCGCCGCACCCGTGCCGCCGTCGGCGAGCACTTCATCATCTTGTTCCGGCTGTCGATGGCCGACCTCGTCGAGAAGGGGCAGACCTGGAGTGAGATCGTCGACCTCGCAAGGGAACTCGAGAACGCTGGCACCACAATCCTGAACACCGACATCGGCTGGCACGAGTCGCGCGTGCCCACCATTGTCACGTCGGTCCCCCGCGCGGCGTTCGCGGAGTTCAGCGAACGACTCGCCAGCGAGGTGCGCATCCCGGTGTGCGCGTCGAACCGGATCAACATGCCCGAGACCGCCGAGGACATCCTGGCCCGCGGTCCCGTGCAACTGATCTCCGCGGCGCGCCCCCTGCTCGCCGACCCCGACTGGGTGAACAAGGCCGCCGCCGACCGCGGCGACGAGATCAACACGTGCATCGCATGCAACCAGGCCTGTCTGGACCACGCGTTCGCGAACAAGCCCGTCTCCTGCCTGCTCAACCCGCGCGCCGGGCGCGAGACCGAGCTGGTGCTCGGCCCCACCCGACGCCGCAAGTCGATCGCGGTTGTCGGCGCGGGCCCGGCCGGACTGTCGGCGGCGCTCGGGCTCGCGCAACGCGGCCACGAGGTGAACCTGTTCGAGGCGGGGGGCGAGATTGGCGGCCAGTTCGCGATTGCCCGTCGCATCCCCGGCAAGGAGGAGTTCGCCGAAACCATCCGCTACTACACCCGCAGCCTCGAGGTCGCGGGCGTCAAGGTGCATCTGCACACCCGGGTTGACGCCGCGACCCTGATCGACGGCGGTCACGACGAGGTGGTGCTCGCCACCGGTGTCACCCCGCGCATCCCTGCGATCGACGGCATCGACCACCCGAGCGTGCTGTCCTATGCCGAGCTGGTACGTGAGGGGAAGCCGGCCGGCGAGCGGGTCGCGGTGATCGGCGCGGGCGGGATCGGCGTCGACATCTCCGAGTACCTCACCCACGCGCAGTCCCCGACGCTCGACCTGGCCGAGTGGAACCGCGAGTGGGGCGTCACCCACGACGAGGCGGCCGCAGGCGCGCTCACCGAGCCGATCGTCACACCGTCCCCGCGCCGCGTCTACCTGCTGCAGCGCAAGAGCACCCCGATCGGCGCCGGCCTCGGCAAGACGTCGGGGTGGGTGCACCGGGCGGCACTGAAAAAGAAGGGCGTGCACCAGCTCTCGGGCGTCAACTACGAACGGATCGACGACGAGGGCCTGCACATCAGCTTCGGGGAGAAGCGGGAACGACCGCAGACGATCGCCGTCGACACCGTCGTCGTCTGCGCCGGGCAGGAACCGGTCCGCGAGCTCGAGTCCGCGCTGATCGCCGCCGGGATGCCCGTGCACGTCATCGGTGGCGCCGACGTCGCGGCCGAACTCGACGCCAAGCGGGCCATCGACCAGGGCACTCGGCTCGCCGCGACGCTGTAGTACCGCGGGCGCCCGGCCGCGGCACCGCATGCACGGGCGGGCGCTAGCCTGTCCGGGTGACTCTGCCTACCCCCACCCCCGACGCCCGCGCGGTCGTGACCGGCGCCTCCTCCGGAATCGGCGAGGCGCTGGCCACCGAGCTGGCCGCCCGCGGCCACTCGCTGATCCTCGTCGCCCGCCGGGAGGACTTGCTCGACGCACTGGCCGCGAAGCTGACCGCGGAGCACGCCGTCACCGTCGAGGTCCGCGCGGTCGACCTGTCCGACCGAGATCGACGGGCACCGCTGGTCGAGGAGCTGTCCGGGCGGGACATCTCGATCCTGTGCAACAACGCCGGGATCGCGACGTTCGGCCCGGTGTCGGACCTGGACCCGTCGTACGAGCGGGCGCAGGTGGAACTCAATGCCGTTGCGGTGCACGACCTCACGCTGGCCGTGCTGCCCGGGATGCTGGCCCGCGGCTCGGGCGGGATCCTGATGGTGGGGTCGGCGGCGGGCAACATGCCGATCCCGAACAACGCGACCTACGCGGCGACCAAGGCGTTCGTGAACACCTTCTCCGAGTCGCTGCGCGGTGAGCTGACGGATTCCGGCGTCCACGTCACCCTGTTGGCGCCCGGCCCGGTGCGCACCGAGACCCCGGATCCGGCCGATGCGTCGATCGTGGACCGGCTGGTTCCGGACTTCCTGTGGATCTCCAGCGAGTACACCGCGAAGCTGTCCCTCGACGCACTCGCGAAGAACAAGATGCGGGTCGTTCCCGGCATCCTGAGCAAGGGGATGTCGGTGGCCGGCGGCTACACCCCCCGCGCCGTCGTCGCCCCGATCGTCGGGACCTTCTACCGGAAGCTCGGCGGCTAGCCGCCGTCAGGGCGGCGTCAGGGAGCCCACGGCAGGCGTCAACGCCCTGTCAGGGTCGGCGCCGCGGCGCGGGTCGGCGGGTAGTCCGGAGGGTGCACCCCACCCGAGGAGACAACCGTGACCCTGCTCGACATCCTCCCGTCGCTTCGCTCGGCGATGACCCCACGCCTCGATCCCGACCTGTGGCCGGTCACCACCCACGTCGACGAGCTCGGCCGGATCACGGTCGGCGGCGTCGCGCTCTGCGACGTCGCTGACCAGTTCGGCACCCCGACGTACCTCCTCGACGAACGCGACGTCCGATATCGGTGCCGGGTATATCGCGACACCTTCCCGGAGGCCGAGATCGCCTACGCCGGAAAGGCACTCCTGACCCGGGCGGTGGCGGCGTGGATCGCGGACGAGGGCCTGTCCCTCGACGTCTGCTCGGCGGGTGAACTGGCCATTGCCCTGTCTGCGGGTGTCGATCCCCGCCGAATCATCCTGCACGGCAACGTCAAGACCTCCGCTGACCTGACCGCGGCCCGGTCCGCGCGAGTGGGGCGGATCGTCGTCGACTCACCCACCGAGATCACCATGCTGTCCGCCTCGTCCGCGCCCCGCCAGAATGTTCTGGTGCGGGTGACGCCCGGCGTGGACGCGGGCACCCATCGGGCGGTCACCACCGGCATCGACGACCAGAAGTTCGGCTTCCCCCTCGCGCACGATCAGGCGGTCGACGCGATTCGGCGGATACTCGGGCAGCCCCGCCTCAACCTCATCGGGCTGCACTGCCACCTGGGGTCCCAGATCGTCGACACCGAGTGTTACGGGGTCGCACTGGATCGCCTGATCGCGACGATGGCGCAGGTCCGCAGCGACCACGGCACGATCCTCACGCAACTGAATCTCGGCGGCGGCCACGGCGTTTCGTACCGGGCGGGCGACCCCGCCCTTGACCCGTCGGCGCTGGCCGAGACGATCGAGGACGTGCTGGACGACGCCTGCGCGCGGCACCGGTTCCCGCGCCCCCGGATCGTCCTGGAACCGGGGCGGGCGATCACCGCGCGCGCCGGGGTGACGGTGTACCGGGTGGTGTCCGTCAAGCAGGTTCGTGGCGGCCGCACCTTCGTGTGCGTCGACGGCGGCATGAGTGACAATCCCCGCGTCGCGCTGTACGGGGCGCGGTACACCGTCGCGTTGGCGAACCGGCACTCGACCGCGCCGACGACGCCCGTGACCGTCGCGGGTCGCTACTGCGAGTCCGGCGACGAGATTGCGGTCGACACGAGCCTGCCCGGGGATGTGCGCCCGGGCGACGTCCTCGCGGTTCCCGTCACCGGCGCCTACCACCACAGCCTGGCGTCGACGTACAACGCGGTCGGACGGCCCCCGGTCGTCGCGGCAGCGGCAGGGGCGGTGCGGGAACTGGTCCGCCGCGAGACCATCGCCGACCTGTTGGGACGCGACGTCGGGCGCTGACACTGGCGCCTCTCCTTACTGGCAAGTAAGTTGTGGGGTGCCGCGGCTACGCGGCCACCGACCGCCAGGAGGACCCCGCATGCCGCGCCTTTCCGGAGCCACCGACCTGATCAGGGGCCTGGTGCCGATCACGAAGGCTGGCATCGTCGGCCCGATCGGACCGGGCGCCCTCACCGGCGTCGTCTCCGCCTGGTACCAGTGGGACTTCACCGCCGGTGGCCTGCTCGCGGTCGCGGCACGACGCGCTGGCGAACGCATCGCCGTCATCGACGACCGCGGCCCCGTCACGTACCGGCAGCTCGACGCCGACGCCGAGGCCCTGGCCCTCGCCCTGCACGATCGCGGTCTGCGCGAACGCGGCCGGATCGGTGTCCTTGCCCGCAACCACCGCGGGTTCGTGATCGCGATGGGCGCATCGGCCCGACTCGGCACCGACCTGGTGCTGCTCAATACCGGCGCGTCGGCCGCGCAGCTCGGCGAGATCGCCGCCGAACAGAAGCTGGACTGGCTGCTCGTCGATCCCGAATTCACGCCCCTCATCCCCGATTCGACGCTGCGGGTCGCGGTGTTCGAGGATCCGACGGACCCCGGTGACGGCGCCAACCGCGCGCAGGGGTGGGCCCGATTCGAAGGGCTCCTCGAGGACGGCCGCGACAGCAACGGCCTCGCCCTGCCGCGCCGCCCCCGACGCGGCCGCCTGATCGTCCTCACCTCCGGCACCACCGGCACACCGAAGGGCGCGTCCCGGCCCGAACCGCGCAGCTGGATGCCCGCGTCCGCGGTGCTGTCCCGGCTGCCGCTGTGCAGTCACGGGATCACGGTGCTCGCCTCGCCGATCTTCCACACCTGGGGCCTTGCCGGGACACAACTCGCGCTCGCGCTCCGGTCGACGCTCGTGCTGACCGGCCGGTTCGACCCGGCCGCAACCGTGGAATCCGTTGCCCGGCACCGGGCCGACGCGCTGTGGGTGGTTCCCACGATGCTGCAACGCATCACCGACCTGCCCGCGGATCGCCTCGACGTCGACCTGGAGTCCCTGCGGATCATCGCCGCCAGCGGGTCCGCGATCCCCACCGGAGTCGTGCACCGGACGTTCGATGTGTTCGGGTCGGTGCTGTACAACTTCTACGGATCCACCGAGGTGAGCTGGGCGTCGATCGCGCGGCCCGACGAACTGCGGCAGCACCCGACAACGGCGGGCCGTCCCCCGCTCGGCACCGTCGTGAAGATCCTCGACGACGACGGCGCCGAGGTCCCGACCCTGACCGTCGGCCGGGTGTTCGTCGGCAACGGCATGCTATTCGAGGGATACACCCGCGCAGGCTCCGAGAAGGAAATCGTCGACGGCATGATGGCGACCGGTGACGTCGGGCACTTCGACGGCGACGGCCTGCTGTTCCTCGACGGGCGCAGCGACGACATGATCGTCTCCGGCGGCGAGAACGTGTACCCCCGAGAAGTCGAGAACCTGCTGTCGGAGCTGCCGGGCGTCCTCGAGGTCGCGGTGCTCGGCGTCGACGACGCCGAATTCGTGTCCCGGCTCGCGGCGTTCGTCGTCCGCGCCGGGGACGCCGAGGGTACCGCCCTGACCGTGGACGGCATCCGCGACCACGTCCGCTCGCACCTGGCGCGCCACTGCGTCCCCCGCGATGTCACGTTCCTCGACGAGCTGCCCCGCAACGCGACCGGCAAGGTGGTCCCCCGCCTGCTCCGCTGACCGCCCCGCCCCCTCACCACCGCGCCCTCGCCACCTCGCCCTCGCCACCTCGCCCTCGCCACCTCGCCCTCGCCACCTTGGCCGAATGTGGGATCCGGTCACATCAACTGATCGAATCCCACATTCGGTCACCGGGCAGGGGGTTGGAAAGGTGATCGGACGGGTGACCGGACGCATCACCGCCGCTTGCGGCGGCCGGTACCGAACAGCGATCGGGAGATCTCCCTGCCCGCGACGGTGGCCGCGGACCTCAGGAAGCTCTTGACGGCGCTGTTCTCGAGGATCTTCTCGACCGCGCTCGGCTCGTCGGGTGCGGGCGGCGGCAGATCCGGCAGGTCGGGAAGCGCGGGCGGCAACTCCGGTGCCGGTTCGGACTGCGGCGCGAGCCGCGCCGACAGCACCTCGTACGCCGACTCCCGGTCGAGCGTCGCACCGTACTTCGCGTGCAGCGGGCTCGCGGCCGCCGCGGCGCGGATGGCGTCCTCGCCGATCGTGTCCATCAACGACCGCGGCGGCGGGATCTTCGCCCACGCCACCGGGGTCGGCGCACCCTTCTCCGACAACACCGTGACGATCGCCTCGCCAGTGCCGAGCGAGGTGAGGGCCTTCTCGAGGTCGTAGTGCTCGGTCTTCGGGTAGGTGCGGACCGTCTTCGTCAGGGCCTTCTGGTCGTCCGGCGTGAAGGCGCGCAACGCGTGCTGGATCCGAGCACCGAGCTGCGAGAGCACCGCGTTCGGCACATCCGTCGGCAGCTGGGTGCAGAAGAACACGCCGACTCCCTTGGACCGGATCAGCTTCACGGTCTGCTCAACCTGCTGCAGGAAGGCCTTCGACGCGTCCGCGAACAGCAGGTGCGCCTCGTCGAACACGAACACCAGCTTCGGCTTGTCCACGTCCCCGACCTCGGGCAACGTCTGAAACAGGTCCGCGAGCACCCACATCAGGAATGTGGAAAACATCACCGGCCGCGCCGCCTGCGCGCCCAGCTCGAACAGCGTCACCACGCCACGCCCGTCCGGCGCGACCCGGAGCAGGTCCGCGGTGTCGAATTCGGGCTCCCCGAAGAAGGTGTCGCCGCCGTCGGCCTCCAGGTTGACCAGCGCGCGCAGGATCACTCCCGCCGTCGCCGAGGACACCCCGCCGATGCCCTTGAGGTCGGCCTTGCCCTCGTCGGAGGTCAGGTGGGCGATTACCGACCGCAGGTCCTTCAGGTCGAGCAGCGCCAGGCCCCGGGTGTCCGCCCAGTGGAAGATCAGCCCGAGCGTCGACTCCTGGGTGTCGTTGAGCCCGAGCACCTTGCTGAGCAGGATCGGCCCGAAGCTGGTGATCGTCGCCCGGACCGGGACACCGATGCCCTCGGTGCCGAGCGAGACGAAGTCGACGGGGAAGGCGGTCGGGGCCCAGTCCGCGACGCCCGTCTCGACCGCGCGGGCGACCATCTTCTCGCTGGCCTCGCCCGCGGCGGACAGCCCGGACACGTCACCCTTGACGTCGGCCATCACCACCGGGACGCCCGCCGCCGACAGCTGCTCGCAGATGCCCTGCAATGTCTTCGTCTTTCCGGTCCCGGTCGCGCCGGCGACCAGACCGTGCCGGTTCAGCGTTGCCAGCGGGATACGCACCCGCGCAGCGGAATTCACCTGCCCGTCGACGATCACCGTGCCGAGCTCGAGGGCGCCGCCCGTGAAGGCGTAGCCGGCGGCGATCTCCTGGGCAGCCGAATCGTCCTGCGCGGGTACGCCACCCCCCTCCGCTGCGGTGGCCGCTAGGGCTGCCTCCTCCGCCGCCCTCGCCGCCTCCGCCGCGACTCGGGCGGCCTCCTCGGCCGCCGCCTTCGCCGTCGCGGCACGTTCCGCGAGCGCCGCCGCGTCCGATCCCGGATCCACCGTCATCCCCGCCTCCTCGATCGTCTGCCCACCCGACATCCGCTCCACCGCGAACCCTATCCGAGAAGGCGCTGACTACTGTGGATGCTCGTGCAGGACAAACTTGTGTGGATCGATTGCGAAATGACCGGGCTCCGACTCGGTACCGACAAGCTGATCGAGGTGGCGGCCCTGGTCACCGACAGCGAACTGAACATCCTCGGGGAGGGCGTGGACATCGTCATCCACGCCGACGACGCGGCCCTCGCGGACATGCCGGACGTGGTGCGGGAGATGCACGCCAAGTCGGGCCTGACCGACGAGGTCCGCGCCTCCGCCGTCACGCTCGAGGAGGCCGAGCAGCAGGTCCTCGCGTACATCCGCGAACACATCCCCGCGCCGGGCACCGCCCCGCTGTGCGGAAACTCGATCGCCACCGACCGCGGATTCCTTGCCCGTGACATGCCCGCCCTCGACGAGTACCTGCACTACCGGATGATCGACGTCTCCTCGATCAAGGAACTGTGCAGGCGCTGGTACCCGCGGATCTATTTCGGTCAGCCGGAGAAGGGGCTCGCGCACCGCGCGCTGGCCGACATCAAGGAGTCGATCCGGGAACTGCAGTACTACCGGCGGACCGCGTTCGTCGCCGACCCCGGCCCGTCTACCAGCGACATTGCCGCCGTCGTCCAGGATCTGGTTGCCGAGTAGAGACCGATTGGCGTTCCGGGCGCCGGACACGCTAGTATCGTCCACGCTGCTGACGCACGGCCCGCACGGGCGGCGCGTGGGACAGCAATGGTGACCGTAGTTCAGTTGGTAGAGCACCAGGTTGTGATCCTGGCTGTCGCGGGTTCGAGTCCCGTCGGTCACCCCGAAGAAAGGCCCCCGACTCCGGTCGGGGGCCTTTCTCGTTTCGTGCGTACCACCCGACCCGATTCCCTCACGTCACAGCCAGACTGCGCCGTGAGGGAACATCGGGAGGGGGCAGTCAAACCGCGGCGTTGCCCGCCTTCCAGGTCTCCCACGGGATGTTCCAGTCGCCGAGGCCGTCGACGCCGGACAGGGTGCCGCCGACGGTGTTCTTCACGATCGTGATGTCGCCGCGCTTGGTGTTGTCGTACACCCATTTTGCGTTCGCGGGACTCAGGTTCAGGCAGCCGTGGCTGGTGTTCGAGTAGCCCTGTTGCCCCACCGACCACGGCGCCGAGTGGAAGAAGATGCCGCTGTACGACATGCGGGTCGCCCAGTCGACCGGGGTGCGGTAGCCGTCCGGGGAGTTGACCGGCACGCCGTACGTGGACGAGTCCATCACCAGATGGTCGAAGCGGTCCCCGATGATGTAGACGCCGTTGTCGGTCGGGGTGTCGTCCTTGCCCATCGACGTCGGCATGGTCATCACGACCTGACCGTTGCGTTCGAAGGTGACCTGCTTGGTTGCGTCGTCCGCGACGGCGATCATCGCGTCGCCGATCCGGAACTCGGACCGCTGGTTCACCTGCCCGAACAGGCCGTTGCCCAGATCCCGCCCGAAGACGTCGACATCGACGGTGACGGTGGTTCCGGGCGCCCAGTAGTGCTCCGGACGCCACCGAACCTCGCGGTTGTTGACCCAGTAGAACGCGCCGTCGACGGGAGGATTGGTGGTGACGGTGATCGCGTCCTGCGCGGCCGTCCGGTCGGGGATGTTCTCGTCGAACTGGACCGCGACCGGCTGCCCGACCCCGACGACCTCACCCTCGGTCGGCAGGACGTACGGCCTGGTGAGGTTGCCGGGCGAGCTGGTGGTGAAGTTCGACACCAGACCACCGGACCCACCGAGCCCGATGGCGTCGACCTCGAGCCGGTAGCTGCCGTCGTAGCGGAGCGGCTCGGAGTTCACCCAGGACCGGCCGTCCGGTGCGATCGCGCCGGGCACCTCCGCTCCTGCCGCGTCGACCAGGACCACCCGGGACAGGGTGCCGTCCGCGACCCGCACCGCGACGGGTTCGCTCGGTGAGTGCCCGACCGCACCGTCCGCGACGGCCGATGACAGCTTCGGCTTGATGAGCTCGGTGACCGGGTTGACGTCGATCGCGGGCGCCGCACCCGCTTCGCCGCTCGAGGGAACCGTGCACCCCGACGCACCGAGCACCACGGCCGCCGCCCCCAGCGCGACCACCATCCGGAACTTCCTCACCGCAACCCCACTTCACACCGTGTCCTCGACGGGCCGACCCGATACCGACCGGGCGTGCTCCACCCGACCCCGCGGCAGTGATTTTGCCAGGCCTTTGCAGACCGACTCCCCCGGCGCCCCCGATCGACCCGTAACGTTCACATTGCAATCGCCCCTTGACCGGATCGCGTTACCCTCCGTGCGCCGTAATGCGACGCTGACCAGCCGATTTCACATCGGACGGGAAGTCCTGTTAATGTTCTCCTCGCACCGAGCGAGACGAACACCTCGCGAGACGCACCGGCGCCATTAGCTCAATTGGCAGAGCAGCTGACTCTTAATCAGCGGGTTCGGGGTTCAAGTCCCTGATGGCGCACCACACGACAAGGCCCCGACTGGTCCTCCGGATCGGATCCGGGGCCTTCACCGTGTCCCGTGCCGCGGCACACCGAGCGCCATTAGCTCAATTGGCAGAGCAGCTGACTCTTAATCAGCGGGTTCGGGGTTCAAGTCCCTGATGGCGCACCACACGAAAGGCCCCGGTCCTCTCGGAACGGGGCCTTTCGGCATCCGGGGGGACGGCCACTCAGCGGAAGATCTTCCGCAGCACCAGCACCGCCACCAGGGCACCCGCACCGAGCAGCGCGTACGTCACCGGCGGCTCGCTGACCTTCGCGACCAGCGCGGTCTTGGTGGTCTCGAGCAGGCGCTTGGGGTTGGCGCGCACACTCAGCTCGTCGAGGGTGGCGGCGAGCTGATTTCGCGCCTGCTCGATGTCGCGTTCGATGCTGTCGGTGTCCCTTGGCACGTGGACTTCCTCTCCTGGTCGGTCGTTCTCTGCCATGACCGTACCCGGAGCGGCCAAGTAGCCTGACGGTCGTGACCGACAACAACAGACTGACCCCCGGAGACCCCGCGCCCGCCTTCACCCTGCCCGACGCCGACGGCAACGAGGTGTCGCTCTCCGACTACCGCGGACGCAAGGTCATCGTCTATTTCTACCCGGCGGCGAGCACCCCCGGCTGCACCAAGCAGGCGTGCGACTTCCGGGACAGCCTCGCCGAATTGAACGGGGCCGGACTCGACGTCATCGGGATCTCCCCCGACAAGCCGGCGAAGCTCGCGAAGTTCCGCGACGCGGAGTCGCTGACCTTCCCGCTGCTGTCCGACCCCGAGAAGGCGACGCTCGCGGCCTGGGGCGCGTTCGGCGAGAAGACGATGTACGGCAAGAAGGTGCAGGGCGTGATCCGCTCCACGTTCCTCGTCGATGAGAACGGCGCGATCGCGGTCGCGCAGTACAACGTGCGGGCCACCGGGCACGTAGCGAAGCTGCGCCGCGACCTGTCCGTCTGACCCCGCTCCGGACCGGGTGAAGGGCACCTGGACCCGGTTCAGCGGGGCGAACGGCACCTTCACCAGGTGGGGTCAGGAGCCGAAACGCCGCAGGAACAGCGCCTCGGCGACCGCGAGGTTCTCGATCTCGGACGGGTCGACGCTCTCGTTCGGCGCGTGGATCAGGCAGCGGGGTTCCTCGACGCCGAGCATCACGATCTCGGCCCCGGGCACCTGCTCGGCGAAGACGTTGCACAGCGGGATCGACCCGCCCTGCCCGACGGTGCCGAGTGGTCGCCCGAACGCCTCCGCCATCGCCGCACCCAGTGCGGCGTACCCGGGACCATCGGTGCCCGCCCGGAACGGCGACCCGGTCTGTTCCGGCTCCACCGTCACCCTCGACCCCCACGGCGCGTGCGCGTGCAGGTGCCCGATCAACGCGTCCAACGCGGTCTGCGGGTCCATGCCGGGCGGGACCCGCAGGTTCAGCCGCGCGGAGGCGCGGGGTTGGATCGCCGCTGCCGATCCGACAACCGGCGGGCAGTCGATGCCGAGGATGGTCAGCGCGGGGCGGGCCCAGACCCGGTCCGCCACCGTCCCGGTCCCGGCAAGGCCGACGCCGTCGAGAACCCCCGCGTCGGTGCGGAACTGGGCTTCGGCGTAGGCGGCACCGTCCCAGGACTGGGTGGCGTCGAGGCCGTCGACGACGGTGTTGCCGTCCGCGTCCCGCAGTGACGCCAGCATCTGCACCAACGCGGCAAGCGCGTCGGGGGCCGGCCCACCGAACATCCCCGAATGGACCTCGCTCGCCATGGTCTCCACGTGCACGACGACGTTCGCGACCCCGCGCAGCGTCACCGTCGCGGTCGGCTCCCCGACCTCCGCGTTGCCGGTGTCCACGACGAGGATCATGTCGGCCTGGAACAGGTCGGGGCGCGCCGCGACGAGCGCCTCGAGCCCGCCGGTGCCCATCTCCTCGGTGCCCTCCGCGACGATCCGGATGCCGACCGGGAACGGAGTGCCCGATGTCCCCGACCCGCGCAGCGCGCGGAGCGCCAGCAGGTGCATCACGATGTTGCCCTTGCAGTCCGCGGCGCCCCTGCCGTACCAGCGGCCGTCACGGTCGGTGAGTTCGAAGGGCGGCGTGTGCCATGCCGTTTCGTCGCCGGGCGGCTGCACGTCGTAGTGGCAGTAGAGCAGGACCGTCGGGGCTCCCGGCGGCCCCGGCTGGTGCCCGACGACGGCGTTCGAGCCGTCCGCCGTCTCGATCAGTTCCACCGACCCGACGCCGGCGGCGACGAAGGCGTCCCTGACCCAGGTCGCTGCGGCGATGCACTCCTCGGGCGGGAACTGCCGCGGATCGGCCACCGATCGATACGCCACCAGCGTCGCGAGTTCCTCCCTGGCCGTTGGCATCAGCCGCCGCACCGCATCTCGGATGTCCGCCCCCATCGTCAGGTCCGACACGTCCCGCTCCTCCCGTCGATCACTTCTCCGTCACCAGCTTCAGGTCCGCGAGCAGCCCGTCGAAGTCGGCGAGCCGGTCGGGGCAGTACACCTCGAGCACCAGCCGCTCGCCCGCGAGCCGGTCGCGGGTGGCGAGAATGGGCCGCTGCCCCGGACCGGGTGCCCCGCTGACGATCTGCTGGTCGAGCAGGCCCGCACGTAGTGCGCCAGCGGAGTCGGTGCACGCCGCTCCCCCGTCGGTTCCGAGGACCCGTGCGGTGGCGTCGATGTCGACCGGCTGCAGCCCGGCCGCCGAATAGCGCACGGCCAGCTCGGTGGCAAGGTTCTCCGCCCGCTCGTCGCTCCGGTCCGCGTTGAAGGCGACCAGCCCCCACACGGTGAGCCCGACGAACAGCGCGAAGGCGAGCAGGTAGAGGATCAGGTGGGTGTTTTCGGGTCGGCGGAACAGGTCGTCGCCCGCGGCGAGGTCAACCTCGTCGGACGGGCCGGGTTCCGGTGCGGCCGTGCTCATCTCACGCCTCCTTCATCGCGGTCAGCGGGTCGACGGTCACGTCCTGCTTCCAGGACGGTTTGCGCAGCGCCAGGATCAGCAGCGGCGCCCCAAGCCCGACGATGCCGAACCCGCCACCGACGATGAGCACGTAGACAACAACGTTGCCGCCGCCGAACTGGGACGGCGGGACGAATCCGATGAAGAAGGCGGCCGCGCTCGAGAGCAGCCCCACCCAGCACAGCAGCGGAAGCACGGGCGCGCGGTAGCCACGAGGATGGTCGGGCTGACTGCGCCGCAACCGCATCGCCGCGACGAACAGCAGCAGGTACACCACCAGGTACACCTGGGTGGTGATCACCGAGAGGATCCAGTACGCGCTCGACACCTCCGGGATGAACGCGTACAGCAGCGCGATCAGGGTGGTCACCACCCCCTGCGCGACGAGAATGTTCTGCTGGATCCCGTGCTTGTTGAGCTTCTGCAACACCGGGGGCAGGAACCCGTCCTTGCGGCCGATCATCAGCAGCCCCTTGGACGGTCCGGCCAGCCAGGTGAGCATCCCGCCGAGCGAGGCGGCAATCAGCATCAGCGCGAGAATCGGTGTCGCCCAGCCGAACCCGAAGTGCGCGAAGAAGGTGTCGAAGGCCTGCATCACCCCCGCGGTCAGCGACAGCTTGTCCGCGGGCACCACCCAGCTGATCGCGATCGCGGGCAGGATAAAGATTGCGAGCACCAACCCCATCGCGACGAACATCGCGCGCGGGAACTCGAACGCGGGCCGCCGCAGACTGGACACGTGCACCGCGTTCATCTCCATGCCCGAGTAGGACAGGAAGTTGTTGACGATCAGCACCAGCGACGCGATGCCCGTCCACGCGGGCAGCAGCGCGGACGCCTCCATCGGCGCGGCGGAGGGATTGCCCTGGCCGAGGAAGACGACGCCCATCACGATCAGCAGCACACCGGGGATGAGGGTGCCGAGGATCAGCCCGGCACTGGACAGTCCGGCGACGGCCTTCATCCCGCGGGACGAGACGAACACCCCGGTCCAGAACAGGGTGACGATGATGATTGCGGTGTAGAGGCCGTTCGAGGCGAGCGACGGGTCGATCACGTACGCGAACGTGCTCGCGACGTAGGCCAGCAACGTCGGATAGTAGAAGATCGTCATCGCGAACTGGCACCACACCGCGAGGAACCCGGCCTTGTCGGAGATGCCCTCCGCGACCCAGCGGTAGACGCCACCGGACCAGCCGGACGCGAGTTCCGCGGACACCAGCGACGTCGGCAGCAGGAACACGATCGCGGGCACGACGTACAGGAAGACGCACGCGAGGCCGTACACCGCCATCGACGGCGACGAGCGGAGGCTGGCCACCGAACTCGTCGTCATCAACGCCAGCGCGATCCAGGTGATGTACTGCTGGCGCGGCCCGGTGGGCAGCACCCGCGCGGGGGTCGCGTCCCCAGTAGTGTCGACTCCCATTGGCTCCACCATCCCGTCGGACAGGCCGTCGTGAGTCCCGCACGGGCCGCGACAGCGCAGGCTTCACCAGCACTATCCGGCCTGCAGCCCGGGTCCGCAGCGCGGCAGCCCCGATCGTGACCCGATTTCACCCCGATCGGGTGAGACGTCGGGGCGCCGTCAGCTCCGCGCGTCGATCAGGGTCTGCACGCCGTCGAGGAGCAGGTCGAGGGCGAATCGGAAGCCGAGTTCGCCGGGGTGGGCTCCGCCGCCGTCGTCCTCGTCGAATCCGCCGCCGACCAGGGCGGCCACCAGGTGCGGGAAGTGCGCGGTGTCGATCAGTTTCGGCAGCAGTGCGCCGTAGTCGATCTCGTCGGTGGCCGCGCTCGCCATGTCGCTGGACAGCCGCGCCCGGCCGACGACGAACAGGGAGGTGGTGGTGACGACCTGCACCTTGACCATCTCCGATACCGGAACCGCCGCCAGTGCGCCGAGTCCGGCGTCGAGCCAGCGCAGGTTGTTCGGACCGGTCGGCGGCGCGACGATCGGCAGCTGCAGCCACCACGGGTGGCGCAGCACCCGGGCGTATTCGGCCAGCGCCCAGGCATGCAGACCCGCGCGCCACGGCAGGTCGGGGTCGAGCGCGGGGGGTTCGCCGAGCGCGCGATCGGTGATCAGCTCGACCAGTTCGTCCTTGCTGTCGACGTAGCGGTACAGCGACATCGGCGTGAAGCCGAGTTGCTTGGCGAGCCGCGCCATCGACACCGCGGCGACCCCCTCGGCGTCCGCGAGCTCGATCGCGGCGTCGAGGATCTGCTCGAGCGTCAACCCCCGGCGCGGTCCGCGGCTGCCCGCCTCGACGAACCCCCAGGCCCTGCGCACCGTCCGGGGCAGGTCGTCGCCTGCTGTCTGCATGATTCGCGCGCTCCCGTCGTCGTGGACCTCTTGCGCTCATCCTAAAACTGCGTATGGTCTACACAAAGCATACGCGATACACAGTTTCCGATCAGAGGAGCGCTGCCATGCCCCACGACGATCTCCCCGCCGCGATCGAGCTCCGCGGCCTGACCAAGCGCTACGGCGACACCACCGTGCTCGACGGCGTGGACCTGACCGTTCCGGCGGGAAGCATCTTCGCCCTGCTCGGCGCCAACGGCGCGGGCAAAACCACCACGGTCCGGATCCTGTCCACCCTCCTGCCGTTCGACACCGGCACGGTCCGCGTCGCGGGCCACGCCCTGCCGCAGGACGCCCGGTCGGTGCACCGCGCGATCGGTGTCACCGGCCAGTACGCCGCGGTGGACGGGCTGCTCACCGGACGCGAGAACCTCGTCCTCGTCGCCGAACTCAGCCACCTCGGCCGGGCCGAATCACGCAGGCGCGCCGCCGAACTGCTGGACCGTTTCGGCCTCGTCGACGCGGCCGACCGCCGCGCCGACACCTATTCGGGTGGCATGCGCCGGCGACTCGACCTCGCGATGAGCCTGGTCGCCGGGCCTCGGCTGGTGTTCCTCGACGAACCGACCACCGGCCTCGACCCGCGCAGCCGACGCGAGATGTGGACCGTCGTCCGGGAACTCGCGTCCGACGGGGTCACCATCGTGCTGACCACCCAGTACCTCGACGAGGCGGACGAACTCGCGGACCGGATCGCGGTCCTCGACGGCGGCCGGATCGTCGCCGAGGGCACCGCGGACGAGCTGAAGGCGCTGGTGTCCGGCGGCCATCTCGAGCTGCAGTTCGCCGACCCCGTGGACCTCGAGCGGACCGCGGCGGCCCTGCCCGATGCGTCGGTGCACGCCGACGCGTTGACCCTCACCGTGCCGACGGACGGCAGCGTCGCCTCGCTCAAGTCCCTGCTCGCTGGCATCGACGACACCGTCGCGGTGGACCGCGTCGCGCTGCACACCCCCGACCTCGACGACGTCTTCTTCGCTCTCACCGGCTCGCACCGCGACCCCGACGCCACCCCGACCACGAAGGCGGTATCCCGATGAGCACCCCCGTGCCGATCCGGTTCGCCGCAGGCCGCGACGCCGCCGTCATCACGCGCCGCAGCCTGACCCACCTGCTGCGCAGCCCGGACTCGATGATCACCGCACTGGCGCTGCCGATCGTGCTCATGCTCTTGTTCGTCTACGTCTTCGGCGGGGCGATCGACACCGGCACCGACTACCTCGACTACGTCGTCCCCGGGATCATCCTGCTGTGCGCCGCATTCGGTGCTGCGACGACCGCGGTCAGCGTCTCGTCCGACCTGACCGAGGGCATCGTCGACCGCTTCCGCACCCTGCCGATGGCGCAGTCGGCGTTCCTGACCGGCCATGTGCTCGCCAGCATCGCACGCAACCTGATCACCACGGCCATCGTGATCGGCGTCGCCCTCGCGATGGGGTTCCGGCCGACGACGGACCCGGTGCGGTGGCTCGGGGTCGTCGCGATCCTCGTGCTGTTCCTCTTCGCGCTGTCGTACCTGTCGACCGCGCTCGGGCTGCTCGCGAGGAACCCCGAGGCAGCGAACGGCTTCACCTTCGTGATCATGTTCCTGCCCTACGTCTCGAGCGCGTTCGTCCCCGCCGAGTCGATGCCGTCGTGGCTGCAGTGGTTCGCCGAGAACCAGCCGATCACCCCGATCATCGAGACGGTCCGCGGCCTGCTGATGGGCACACCCATCGGCGACAGCGGCTGGCTCGCGGTCGCCTGGTGCATCGTGATCGCCGGGATCGGGTTCGGGTGGGCGAGCGTGCTGTACCGACGTCGGGTCACGCGCTGACACCCGATTCCCGGTACCGACGGACACACAGAACCCCAGGGTGATCGAATCCGGTGCGCACGCCGGTTAACCTGGGTGAGTGGACGCCATGACCAGCAGTCGAGCCTCGCGTCGCGCGGACCCGGCCCTGGTGGCCGGTGCCGCCGATCCCGTCCTGGTTGGCGTCGCCGCCGACCCGGACGCACCGCAGGAACTGCTGCCCCGCAAGCGGCCGACGCAGGAACGCAGCCGGCGCAAGTTCGACGCCCTGCTCGCCTCCGCACGGGACCTCCTGACCGAGGTCGGGTTCGAGTCGTTCACCTGCGAGGAGGTCGCCTCCCGCGCCGACGTCCCGATCGGCACCCTCTACCAGTTCTTCGCCAACAAGTACGTGATCGTGTGCGAGCTGAACCGGCAGGACTTCGCGTCGGTCCGCGACGAACTCGAGCAGTTCGACGGGGTGATCCCCTCGCTGGACTGGCTGCGGTTCCTGGACAGCTTCGTCGACCACCTGGCGAAGCTGTGGACGTCGGATCCGTCCCGCCGGGAGGTCTGGCTGGCGATGCAGTCGACGCCGTCGACCCGCGCGACCGGCAAGATCAGCGAGAAGCAGCTCGCCGAGAAGATCGCGACGATGCTCGCGCCGCTGACGCCGCGCACCCTCCGCGACCGCCGGATCATGATGGCCGAGGTGCTGGTGCACGTCGTCTACTCGATGCTGAACTTCTCCGTGCAGGACGGGCAGTCGCATTCCGACGCGGTCGCCGAGCTGAAACGGCTGATGGCCGCGTATCTCCTTGTTGCCGAGAAGGAGTCACGGACCAGCTAGGCACAACGGACGGGGACCCCCCGGGGAGGGTCTCCCCCCCACGAGGCCACTCCTTTTCTCCCCCCCCCAACCAAGACACCCAATGGGGTTTCCTCCCTACAAACACCCCCCCCCCCCCCCCCCCCCCCCCGG
>NZ_JBSGXD010000014.1:87110-117524 GCF_053609225.1 Rhodococcus sp. NPDC054953
AAAAACGGGGGGGGCCAGCTGGGGGATGTCCTCCACCGGCGGGCCCCGTCCGTCGTCTCAGCGCACGACCGGCGCGACCAGGTCGGGTTCCTCGATGACGACCATCGCCCCCGCCATGTCCCCGTCATGGGTCAGCGACAGGTGGATGATCGCGCCGGGCAGGAACTGCGCCGCCTCATCGTGCAGCTTGATCGTCGGCCGCCCCCAGGCGTCGTTGACGACCTCGACCTGCACGTAGGCGTTGTCACCGACCGCGGGCGGGCGGGCGAACCGCGACGACGCCCACGCCTTGATCACCGCCTCCTTCGCCGCCCAGCGGACGGCGTAGTGCCGGGCCGGGTCGGCCTTGCCCTCGCAGTAGCGCCGCTCCCCCGGCCGGAAGCTCGACTTCATCGCCGTGCCCGGCCGGGACAGCTGCTCCGCGAACTCGGAGACCGTCACCAGATCAAAACCGATGCCCAGGATCGCCATCTACTTGCACCCCGGCAGTCCGGAGCTGTAGACGTCGCCGTCGCCGAGGCGCGCGGCCTCGGTGAGCAGCACGTCCGCCTCCAGCTCGCGGGCCGCCTTCGCGGGCACCGTGTCACCGCCGAAGCGCCGGTCCGCGGGCCGCTCGTACAGGTCGCCGCCGCCGCACATCGCGGACGCGAGGCGACGCTGGCCGTCGACGGTCCGCTTCCTCGCCTGCTCCAGGTAGCCCTCCCGCCGGTCGGCGGGCACCGACTCGACGAACGCCTGCGGGTGCACCACCGCGATCAACCCGGACACGTGCCCGAAGCCGAGGCTGGTGAGCAGGCCCGCCTTGAGCGGGAACTGCCCGCCGAAGCGCAGCGCCTCCCGCGGCCACACCAGGTGCGCGAACTCCGCCATCTTGTCGTCGACGCAGTCCAGGCTGCGGTTCGGCGGAACAACACCCTTGCCGAGAACCTGGCACAGGCCGATCAGCTGGAACGCCGCCGCACCACCCTTCGCGTGACCGGTGAGGCTCTTCTGCGAGACGACGAACAGCGGGGCGCCCTCGCTGCGGCCCAACGCCGCCGCGAGCCGCTCGTGCAGTTCCGCCTCGTTCGGGTCGTTGGCCGCGGTGGAGGTGTCGTGCTTGGAGATCACCGAGATGTCATCCGCGGTGACACCGAGCGCATTCAGCGACAACGCCAGCTGCGAGTCCTGCCCGCCGCGCCCCGCGCCGAGGGCACCGATGCCCGGGGCCGGAATCGAGGTGTGCACGCCGTCGGCGAACGAGCCCGCCCACGCGACGACACCGAGCACCGGCAACCCCATCTCCAGGGCCACGTCGCCGCGGGCCAGCAGGATGGTGCCGCCGCCCGCGGACTCGACGAATCCGCCGCGCCTGCGGTCGTTGGCCCGCGAGAACCGGCGGTCGCTGATGCCCTTGGCGACCATCTCCTCCGACTTCGCGGTCGCCGACATGTCACCGAACCCGACGATGCCCTCGATGCCGAGGTCGTCGAAGCCGCCCGCGACCGCGAAGGTCGCCTTGCCGAGCCGGATCTTGTCGACGCCCTCCTCGACGGACACCGCGGCCGTGGCGCAGGCCGCGACCGGGTGCACCATCGCGCCGTAGCCGCCGACGTACGACTGCATGACGTGCGCGGCGATGACGTTCGGCAGCGCCTCCTGCAGGATGTCGTTCTGCCGCGACTCCCCGAGCAGGGTGTCGATGTACAGCGAGCGCATCGACATCATGCCGCCCATGCCGGTGCCCTGGGTGTTCGCGACCGTCGACGGGTGCACCCAGCGCAGCAGCTCCGACGGGGTGAAACCGCTGGTCAGGAACGCGTCGACGGTGGTGACCAGGTTCCACAGGCCGACCCGGTCGACCGAACCGGCCATGTCCGCCGGGATGCCCCACGTGGTGACGTCGAATCCGGTCGGGATTTGGCCGCCGACGGTGCGGGTCAGCTTCGCCTTGCGCGGCACCCGGATCTCGGTGCCCGCCCGGCGGGTGACCTGCCAGTCGCCGCCGTCCGGCTGCGGGGCGGCGACGGTGTGCTCCGGGTCCGAGTCGACGAACGCGCGGGCCTCGGCCTCGGACCCGACCACGAAGGTCAGGTCGTTGTCGAGGAAGACCGACGTCATCAGCGGCATGGTGTTGTCGACCATGGCGCCCTCGTCGGCGTACCTGCGGATGCCGCAGCGCTCGACAACGATGTCGTGGTAGCGGTCGGCGATGTCCTCCTCCGGCACCAGCTCGCCGGTCTCGGCGTCGTACCAGCCCGGTGTCGGGTCCTGCTCCCAGCCGATCAGTCCGGTGTTCCACGCGAGTTCGAGGACACCCGCCGCCGACAGCTGCTCGTCGACCTCCATCTCGAAGCGGGTGCGGGCCGAGCCGTACGGGCCGAGCTCGCCCGCGCCGACGATGACGACCAGGTCGGCGGGCGTGACGTCGAGCTCCGGCCACGCCGGGGCGGGCAGGTCGTCGACGATCCGCGGCGGCGCGGGCAGCGCCGCAATGGTGTTGCCCTCGGATTCGGATGCCTCCGAGCCCTTCTCGGCCTCGGCCGCCTCCCGCGACAGCGCGACCAGGTCGAGCTGGACATCGGCGAGGCCACCGGTCAGGTCCAGGGTCACCGGCGCGGCCGCGGCCTGCGTCACGGTGTCGGCCGTGCAGGCACCGAGCAGCTGCTCGGCCATCTCGTCGGTCGACCAGGTGCGCACGCCCTTGGCCTCGACGGCGTCGACCATCGGGTCGTTGCCGCCCATCAGGCCGGTGCCGCGCACCCACCCGATCAGCGCGTGCACCAGCGTGACCCGCTCGGCCCAGGAACGTTCGGCGCTCCAGCGGCCGACGAGGGCGTCCAGCGCCGCCTTCGACTCGCCGTAGGCGCCGTCGCCGCCGAACAGGCCCCGGTTCGGGGAGCCGGGCAGCACCACGTGCAGGTGGGTGTCGACGTCCCGGTCGTAGCCGATCGTCGACAGGCCTGCGATCAGCCGCTCGACCGACCACAGCAGGACCCGCATCTCCATCTCGGCGCGGGCGCCCGCGTCGGAGAGCTCGCCCATCACCCGCGGCGCCGCGAACGGGAACAGCAGCGTCGGGGTTGCGGCCTCCTTGACCAGCTTCTTAGCGCCGCCCGCCGTCTCGGTCTGCTCCTGCCCGATCCAGTCGATCAGCGCGTCGACGTCCGTGTAGGACGCCATGTTCGCGGGCACCACCCACAGGGAGGCGCCTGCGCGGGCGTTCGCCCGGTAGAGGCTCTTGTAGAAGCCGAGCCGCTCGTCGTCGAGCCGGGAGGTGGTGACGAAGACCGTCGCCCCGCCGCGCAGCAGCTGCCCGGTGACCGCCGCGGCGATCGAGCCCTTGCTGGCGCCGGTGACGACCGCCACCTGATCCGACCAGGGGCCGGTCAGCGCGTCCTGCACCCGTGCGGCCTCGGCGATCGTGGCGTACACGCCGACGAGTTCCTCCCGGCCCTCGGTCTCGGCGCGGCGCTTCCACCAGTCGGCGTGCGCGGCGACCGCGGTTCCCGCCCCGGTGAAGTCGGCGTCGGTGACGGACACGACGGTCGCGTGATCGCCGATCCACAGCCGGGCCAGGTCCTCGCGGGCCGACGCCCAGCGGTCGTCGAACAGCACCGCCCGTCGGGCATCGAACGACGGCGCGACCAGCCGCGGCCAGTCGGAACCGAGCTCCGCCGAGACCAGGTCGACCAGTTCGGTGTCGGCATCCTGCTGCGCCGCCACTGCCTGGTCGGCCAGTCCGAGCTGCTCGAGGACCAGTCGGGCCGCCGAGGCGAGAACGCCGTTGCGCCCGGTGATGTGCTCGGTGAATTCGCCGAGCGCGGCCGCGTCGACGGTGCCGCCGGCGCCGCCGCCCGCGGCGGGCATCGACACCGCGACCCCGCGGCGTCCGGCAACGGACTGCACGGCCGCGTCGATCACCGCGTCGACCGTGGTGCCGTCGGCGAGCGCACCCTCGTGCAGGCCGCCCATCGCGCCGCCGCGGACGCTGGCGCCGTCGCGGGTGCCGAGCGCCACCTCGGCGGTGACGTGGCTGGCCCAGCCCGCGCCGAGCTCCCACACCTTGGTGACCCGCTCGGCGATTGCCGCGGGCCGCTTGCCGGACGGGCCGAACACCTTGCGCAGGTGGTCGTTCAGCGAGTCGGACAGCACCGGGCCGAACGGCTTGTAGGTGCGGGCCAGCTTGTTGACGGTCACCGCGAGCGAGCCCATGTCGGCGTCCGCGGCACCGTCGATCGCGCCGAGCGAGAGCTCGGAGCCGAGATCGACGAGCAGCTGGTTGCGGCGCGAGGACACACCGTCGCACAGCGCCTCGATGGTGTCGGCCGGGCCGATCTGGTCCGGGCGCAGCTTCGTCCACAGCGCGATCAGCACGTTGGTGGCGTCGGACGCGGCGAACGCGATGTCGTCCGGGCGCGGACCGCCGCTCGGCGCTGCGGGTGCGGCGGCAGGCGCTGCGGCGGCCGGGGCCGCCTCGGCGGTCGGGGCGGCGGGCGCCTCCGGCTCGTCGTCCACCGGCGCCGGATCGGTGTCGGTGGAGTACACGACGCCCGCCTCGCGCTCGATGTTGAGCACCTCGACCGGGCCGCCGACGCGACCGGGCAGCTTCAGGGTCTGCGAGGCCAGGTTCGCGACGGTCGGGGTCGCGGCAAGGCCGATCTCGACGAACCGCTCGATGCCGAGTCCGCCGTCGGCGACGTCGCCGAACAGCAGGTCCTGCGTCTCGATCCACCGCACCGGGCTGGCGAACTGCCAGGCGAGGAGCTCGGCCAGCACGACACGGGTCAGCTCGACGGGCTTCGCCGTCCAGGTGTCGAAGTCGGCGAGGACCGCGTTCAGCTGCTCGGACGGCACCAGGTCCGCGATCTCCGCGATGAAGTCCCGGCCCAGGTTGAACGGCTTGGGCACCAGGTTCGGGATGTAGCGGCCGATCAGGATCGCCGGGTCGATCTGCTCGGGCAGCAGCCCCAGCAGCCGCTCCCGGAAGTCGTCGACGCCGCCGCGCAGCACGTTCGAGTGGAACGGCACGTCGATGCCGGGGATGACGATGAACGCCCGCTTGCCGCCGATCTCGGCGCGCCTGCGGTCGATCTCCGTCTCCAGCGCGTCGAGGCCGGCGACGGTGCCGGCGATCGCGTACTGCGAGCCGCGCAGGTTCAGGTTCACGATCTGCAGGAACTCACCGGTCTGCTCGGCGACGCCACCGACGAAGTCCGTCAGGTCGGCGTCGTCGACCCCGAACTGCGACGGCCGGATCGCGGCCAGCCGGTAGTTCGAGCGGCCGTTCGCGTCCCGCGGGACCAGCGCATGCATCGCCGAGCCGCGCTGGAACACCACCTCGAGCACCGCCTCCAGCGGCAGCACCCCGGCGACCGCGGCGAGCGCGTTGTACTCGCCGACCGAGTGACCCGCGAGGTAGGAGCCCTCCACGAAGGCGCCGGACTCGCGCAGCTCCGCGACCTGTGCGACGCCGAGGACGGCCATCGCGACCTGGGTGAACTGGGTCAGGTGCAGCACCCCGTCCGGGTGCTTGTGGGTGACGCCCCTGGCCTTCACGACGGTCGGGTTGTCGCGGACGATCGCGAGGATCGAGAAGCCGAGCGTGTCGCGGGTGTGCTTGTCGGCGCGGTCCCAGATCTCGCGGGCGGCCTTGGACCGGGCCCGGGCATCGAGGCCCATGCCGGGGCGCTGGATGCCCTGGCCGGGGAACGCGTACACCGTCTTCGGGGCCGCGGTGCGGCCGGTCGCGACCATGACGAGTTCGCCGTCGACGCGGCAGCCGACCTCGACGATCTCGGCGCCCGCGTCGTGCCCGATCCGGTCGACGCGGACGTCGATCAGGGCGCCGGGGCGGACCATGCCGAGGAAGCGGGCGGTCCATGCGGTCAGTCGGCGGGCCGGGACGGTGGCCTCCGGGTCGACGGCGACGACGACCTGCTGGGCTGCGGCGGAGAGCCACATGCCGTGCACGATCGGGCTGCCGAGACCGGCGAGCAGCGCCGCGTTGTCGGAGGTGTGGATCGGGTTGTGGTCGCCGGAGACCTGCGCAAACGCGGCCATGTGCCGCGGCGCGACGATCGTGGTCTGGCGGCGACGCCTGCGCGGGGTGTCGGCGGCGGCATCGGTGAGCGAACCGCCCGCGCGCCGCGGGTCGGCCAGCTCGGCCCGGCCGCTGCGGCCGCGGATCGCGAACCGCTCCACCATCGTCGCGAACGTCGGGGCGGCGGTGCCCTGCTCGCCGCGCATCGCGCCGACCTCGACGTGCACCTCGACGACCCGGCCGAGGTCGGTGTCGACGACGGAGACGCCCTCGGCCTTGACGGTGAGCACCGCGGCGTCGGCCGGGATCGCGTCGACGAGGTTCACCGCGTGGTCGAGGTGGACCAGGTCGAGCATGCCCTCGATGGCGTGCACCCCGGCCCGCGTCTGTGCGGCACCGAGCACCGCGAACACGGCGGGCCAGCAGGCACCGACGAGCACGTCCGGCACCGCGGACGTGCCGGGGATCAGCGAGGTGGGCAGCCCCGACGCGGTGACACCCGAGTGGTCGGCGACCAGGTCGGGGATCCACGCGACGTTCAACCGCGCGACATCGCCCTTGACCGTCGGCAGGTCCTGGCCGGCGGCGACGCCGAGCAGGGCCGACATCGCGGCCTCGGCGTCCTCCGCGGTGACGACGGGGGCGCCGCCGTCGCGGGTGGAGTCGGGGACGGTGATCGCGATGGTCACCGCGCGGTCGCCGACGAGCGGCACCCGCAGCTCGACCCGGCCGCCGTCCCGCGCGCGCAGGGTCGCACCG
Source organism: Rhodococcus sp. NPDC054953 (assembly GCF_053609225.1). Taxonomy (NCBI): domain Bacteria; kingdom Bacillati; phylum Actinomycetota; class Actinomycetes; order Mycobacteriales; family Nocardiaceae; genus Rhodococcus; species Rhodococcus sp. NPDC054953. Next base: position 93,892 of record NZ_JBSGXD010000014.1, read on the forward strand.
GTGGTGGCGTGCGCGGCATCGGTGTCGGTGACCGTCCAGGCGGCGAGGTCGCCGAGGCGGTGCACCGGGTTGCGGGTCAGGCGGCCCGCCCACAGCACGTCGGGCGCGCCGAGGACGACACCGAACGCGCCGGCGCCCTCGGTGTGGCGGCGGGCCGCCACCGCGACCGGGGTGCCGCCCGCGGCGATCAGCTCGTCGGTGGTGGCCTTCTCGAATCGGTCGAGCAGGTCGCCGACCGGCTCGTCGGCCCTGGTGATGCCCGCGACGGCGACGGTGCCCGGGATGATGCACACCTGGTCGGCGGCGTAGCGCGGGTCGTGGGCCTGCCACAGCGAGTCGGACCGCCACCAGCGGCGCACGTCCTTGTCGACGACCGGCACGAAGTTCACCGGCTTGCCCGGGGTCTTGCAGAGCGCGACGAAGAACGCGACGTCCGCCGGGTGCAGGACGGTGGTCCCCGCGTCCGCGAAGCTGGCGCGCAGGGTGCACAGCGCGGCCTCGGGACGCTCCAGGATCTGCTCGTCCGCGAACTGGGTGACGATCGGGCCGCGGTCGTTGCGGTGCAGCCGGGCCTCGGCGCGCTGCAGCATCTGCGCGAACCGGTCCCGCCAGGTGATGTCGAGCCACACCGACTCGGTCGCCTCGGCGTACGCCTGCGCCCAGTCGGTGCCGCAGTCGAACTCCTTCGCGGAGTCGATGCCGACGGCCAGTTCGAGGTAGCGCCGCAGCCAGCGCTCGTAGGTCATGGTGGCAACGTCGCCGAAGTACGGCTTCGCGGTGATGTCGAGGGCCGCGATGATCTCGTCGCGACGCGTCGCGACGGCCTTCTCGTCGCCGGCGACCTCGTCGAGCAGGCGACCGGTGCGGGATGCGGCATTGTCGATCTCGTGGATGTCGGCGCCGAGCTGACTGCGTCCGGAGGACATGCCACCGGTCGCGGTGCCCGCGGCGACCCAGTCGTCGGTGCCGGGAGTGTCGACGAGCATCTGCTTGACCTCGGGCGAGGTGGTCGCCTCGAGGGTGGCCATCGCTGCGGTGCCGACGAGGATGCCGTCGACCGGCATCGCCGGGTAGCCGAGCTGCTCGGACCAGCGGCCGGTGAGGTAGTCGGCGGCCCGCTCCGGGGTGCCGATGCCGCCGCCGACGCAGACCACCAGGTTCGGCCGCTGGCGCAGCTCGGCGTAGGTGGCGAGCAGCAGGTCGTCGAGGTCCTCCCACGAGTGGTGGCCGCCAGCGCGACCGCCCTCGATGTGCGCGATCACCGGGAAGTCCGGCACCTCCGCGGCGATCCGGATCACGGACTTGATCTGGGCGACGGTGCCCGGCTTGAACGCGACATGGGTGATGCCCGCCTCGTCGAGGTCGCCGATGATCGCGACGGCCTCCTCGAGCTCCGGAATGCCCGCCGTGACGACGACGCCGTCGAACGGGGCGCCCGCCGCGCGGGCCTTCGGCACCAGGCGCTTGCCGCCGACGTGCAGCTTCCACAGGTAGGGGTCGAGGAACATCGAGTTGAACTGGACCGCGCGACCCGGCTCGAGCAGCGTCGACAGCTCGGCGACGTGGTCGGCGAAGATCTTCTCGGTGACCTGCCCGCCGCCCGCAAGCTCGGCCCAGTGCCCGGCGTTCGCGGCGGCGGCGACGATCTTCGGGTCGACGGTGGTCGGGGTCATGCCCGCGAGCAGGATCGGCGAGCGGCCGGTGAGCCGGGTGAACGCGGTCGAGGTGGCGACCTTGCCGTCGGGCAGGGTGACCAGGGACGGCCGGAACGACGACCACGCGCTGGGCACCTCGGGCACCGCGCCCGGGGTGAGCAGGCTGCGCTGGCCTGCGCGGGTGGCGACGGCGACGATGCCGACGCCGGTGCCGCGCAGCGGGCCCGCGGTCATCCGGGTGAGCAGGTCGCCGGGACCAAGGTCGAGGATCCAGGCGGCGCCAGCGTCGACCGCGGAGTCGACGTCGGCGACCCAGTCCACGGAGTCGGTGACGCAGGCGCGGGCCAGACGGGTGGCGCGCTCGACATCGAGGCCGCAGCGGGCTGCCCAGGCGCCGACGGTGTCGACGGCGTCCGTGAGGGCGGGATGGTGGAAGCCGACCTCGACGGCAATGGGCTCGAACACGGGCGAGAAGACCGCCCCGCCGCGCTTCTTGGCCTCGCGGTCGGCGGACTCCTCGGCGGCGATCTGCTCGGCCCGCTGCTGGACGCGCGCAAGCTGGGCGGGCGGGCCAGACAGCACAACGCGGCGGCGCCCGTTCCGGATGGCCATCACGACACCGCGGTCCGCGTCGACGCCCGCGTTCAGCTCGTCGACGATGCCCTTGATGCGGGTCGGGTCGACGTCGGAGACGGCGAGCATCGGGGACCGTTCCCCGACCCCGATGAGGCCGCGCCTGCGGCCAACCAGGACCGCTGCGGCACCGATGAGCTGGGAGATCGCCAGCAGCTCGCCGTCGGAGGCGCCGCCGTCCGCGACGGAGTCGGCCGCGACCTGACCCTGCGAATGCCCGATCACGGCGACCGGGGCGATCTGCGCGGGGTCGAGACCCTGCATGCGCAGCGATCGCAGCGCGGCGAGCTGGGTGAGCAGGACGCCCGGCAGCGAGACGGATGCGGAGGTCAGCGCTTCCACGGACGGTCCGGCGTCGGTCGCGTCCTCGTCGGCGACGTCACGCTCGAGGATCCAGCCGATCGGGTCGAAGCCGATGGGCCGCACGACCAGCAGGTCCTTGGCGACGGGCGCGAGGGCCGCTGCCGCGTCGTTGACGAGCGTGGTGAGGTCCGGCTCGATCCCGTTATCCCGGATCAGTTCCTCGAGCGACTCGAGCCAGGCCGCGCCCTGCCCGCCGAAGGCAAGGGCGTAGGGCTCGCCGGCGACAAGCCGGTCACGCAGGGGTGACTTCGCGGCGCCGGTCCGGGCAGGCGCGTACCGGGAACCGGTGTTCCCGTCGCCGCTACCCAGTGGTGTGCTCTCGTCGATCGTCACGCTGGATGGTCCTCTCCTGGTCGGAACCCGCCGACGTCACAACCGGTCGACGGGCGCGTCCGTGCGCTCGCGGATGGTTCTTCGGGGGTGCGAACAGGGTGACACAGGATCATGAGGGAATCCTCACGTTTACCGTTGCCGGCGGCGTTCTACCAGGTAGTAGGCGTGACGGGGGTCACAGGACGGTCGTCCAAGTGACTTTCGAGTAGGGAAGGAACGCGCTGGCAGCGCCGAGAACCCGCCGGTAACAAACATGAGGAGGTCCTCATGTTGATTGTTATACAACCGTTACATCACTGGGTGGGGAGTGCCCGGTCTTTACCTTTCCGGCTAGCGGGTCCCGGTTGACGGTGGCGGCCGCAGGCCGCAGCTCCTCCGAGCCGCACGTTCGGCGACGGTGCCGTGGCGTAGTCTGTTTCGGCACGCGCGAGTGGCGGAATGGCAGACGCGCCACACTTAGGATGTGGTGTCCAACGGACGTGGGGGTTCAAGTCCCCCCTCGCGCACAACTGTCGGACACATCTCCGCTGTGACCGTCACCTCGCCCACCACCGGGTTCCCCCCTTCTACCCTCGGGTACCGTCGTGGTGTGGTCCGTACACCCTCCCGCCGCCGCCCGGCACTGATCGTGTTCGTCGTTGTCGCGGCCGCAGCCTGCCTGGCCCTGGGGTACTGGCAGTGGACCCGGTTCGAGGCGGTCGGCGGCACCGGACAGAACCTCGGGTACGCGTTCCAGTGGCCGCTGTTCGCGGCGTTCGTGGTGTACGCATACCGCAGATTCGTACAGCTCGAGGACGTCACCCCCGAGGAACAGCACAAGCTGGTCAACGGCGACGCACCCCGCGAGATCCCCGCGGACCTGCTGCCGCAGCGCACCGCGCAGGCCCCCGACTCACTCGACGCCGCCAACCCGGACGACGAGGCCCATCAGGCGTACAACAACTACCTCGCGCAGCTCCGAGCGGGCGAGGCCGATAGGAGCACCACGTGAGCACGGCCCCCGACGAGACCGTCACCACGACCGACGTCCGCGACACCAGGAAGATCGCCGCGGCGCTGCTGCGCTACCGGGTGCTGGCCTATGTCACCGGCATCTGGCTGCTGGTCCTGACCGCGGAGATGGTCGCGAAGTACATCTTCAAGGTGGAGGACCTGCCGTCGTGGATCGCGATCGTGCACGGCTGGGTCTACTTCGTGTACCTGATCCTGACGATGGACCTTGCGGTGAAGGTGCGCTGGTCGGCCAAGCGCACCGTCGGCACCCTGCTGGCGGGCACCATCCCGTTCCTGTCGTTCTTCGTCGAGCACAAGCGCACCCAGCAGGTGAAGGCCGACTTCGGCGTCTAGCCCCTCCGCCGCATCCTGCTCCATCCCACCCCTCCGCACCCTCCGCACCCCCCGCACCCCCGCCTTCATGACCGAATGGGGCTTTCGATCAGTTGAACTGATCGAAAGCCCCATTCGGTCATACAAGGGGGCGGTCATTCAAGGGGGCGGTCATTCATGGGCCCGTCGTTCGGGTGAGGTCAGGGCGCGACGAGGCTGGCGAGGTCCGGCACCAGCTGCGCCAGCGCCCTGCCGCGATGCGAGGCGGCGTCCTTCTCCGCCGGGGTGAGTTCCGCGGCGGTCCGCTCCTCCCCCTCGGGCCGGAACACCGGGTCGTACCCGAATCCACCGTCGCCGCACGGCTGCCGGACGATCGATCCCGGCCAGGTCCCGCGAACGACCCGCTCGACCCCGCCCGGCACGACCAGCGCGCACGCGGACACGAATGCCGCGCCACGCCGCTCATCGGGGGTGTCCGACAGCTGCGCGAGCACCAGCGCGGTGTTCGCGTCGTCGTCACCGTGCCCGCCCGCCCACCGCGCCGACAACACACCCGGCATCGCGTTCAGCGCGTCCACCTCCAACCCGGAGTCGTCGGCGACGCAGGGTAGCCCGGTGGCCGCGGCCCCGTCACGGGCCTTGACGAGGGCGTTCTCCTCGAACGTCGCGCCGGTCTCGGGGGTCTCCGGGAACTCCGGGACCTCGTTCAGCCCGACCAGTTCGATTCCCTCGATGCCCGCCGTCTCCAGCACCCGCCGGAGCTCGTTCAGCTTCTTCGCGTTCCGGGATGCGACGAGCAGCCTGGTCTCAGGCACCGAACTTCTTCTTCTCCGGAGACTTCGGCTCGGGCAGCTCGCCCGGGTACGGCAGGGCCAGCGCCTGCTTCTGGATCTCGAACAGCTGCTCGCAGCCGGCGAGCGCCGAGTCGAGCAGCCGGTCGAGGGTGGTGCGCGGGAAGGTCGCGCCCTCACCGGTGCCCTGGATCTCGACGAGCGTCCCGGTGTCGGTGGCGACGACGTTCATGTCGACCTCGGCGCGCGAATCCTCCTCGTACGGCAGGTCGAGGCGAACCCGGCCGTCGACGACGCCGACGCTGACGGCGGCGATGCCGCACGAGATCGGCTGCGGGTCGGACAGCAGGTCCGCGGCCCGCAGGTAGCTGACCGCGTCGACGAGCGCGACGTAGGCGCCGGTGATCGCGGCGGTGCGGGTACCGCCGTCGGCCTGCAGGACGTCACAGTCGATGGCGATGGTGTTCTCGCCGATCGCGGCGAGGTCGATGCAGGCGCGCAGCGACCGCCCGACGAGCCTGCTGATCTCCTGGGTGCGGCCGCCGACCTTGCCCTTGACGGACTCGCGTCCGCTGCGGGTGTGGGTGGCGGCGGGCAGCATCGCGTACTCGGCGGTCAGCCAGCCGAGCCCGGATCCCTTCCGCCAGCGCGGCACGCCCTCCTCGACGCTCGCCGTGCACATCACTCGGGTGTTGCCGAATTCGACCAGCACCGACCCGGCGGGGTGGCTGGTGAACCCCCGGGTGATCCTCACTTCGCGGAGCTCGTCGTCCGCCCTACCGTCCAGTCGTCTGCTCACCCCGGTGAGCCTAGTTGAAACTAAATGTCGAAGACGTCGCCGGCGCTGACCGCGTGCACCGGGCCCGCGAACTCGGCCTTCGCCTCCGCGATCACGTCCTCCCTGGACGTCCACGGCGGAATGTGGGTGAGCAGAAGTTCCCCGACCCCGGCCCTGGCGGCGACCCGACCGGCCTCGGTGCCGGACAGGTGGATGCCCGCAGGCCGGTCGGCCCGGTGCGTCCAGGACGCCTCGGACAGCAGCACGTCGGCGCCGGTCGCCAGCTCGACGACCTCCTCGCACATGCCGGTGTCGCCGGTGTAGACGAGGGTGCGGCCGGCGGGGTCGGTGAACCGGAGCCCGTATGCCTCCGGTGGATGGAACATGCGCCTGGACTGCACGGTCAGCGTGCCGTAGTCGACGGTGCCCCCGTCGGTGAGGTGCCGCAGGTCGATGGTGTCGGAGATGTCATCGAGGTCTCCCGCGCACTCGGCCGACGCGACACCGATCCGGTGGTGGGTGTCGGCGGGTCCGAAGATGAGGGCGCGTCCGCTCGGCGGGTTCGGGTGGTAGCGGCGCCACACCAGCAGCCCGGGCAGGTCGAGGCAGTGGTCGGCGTGCAGGTGGGTCAGGAAGATCGACACCGCCCCCGGATCCTCGTACCGCTGCAGGGCACCGAGCACGCCGGGACCGAAGTCGAGGACGGCCGGTGGGGTGTCCGGTGCGGTGAGCAGGTAGCCCGACGCGGGCGAGTCGGGACCGCCGACGCTGCCCGAACAACCCAGGACGGTGATGCGCATACCGGTCATGCTGCCACGACCGGCCTGCGACGAAAAAGGATCCGCCCGATTCGAGACGAACACGCCGCGTCCCGGGTGCTGCGCGGGCCGTCACACCGCGCAACGTCGGCTAGTTCGGGACGGCCTTCGCCGCCCGCTCCGCACGCACGTCGGAGGCAAGAACCCACGCCGCGACGACGCCGCCGACCGCACCGAATAGGTGCCCCTGCCACGAGACCCCCGGCTGCCCGGGCAGCACCCCCCACAGCAGTCCCCCGTAGACGAGCAGGACCACGACACCAATCGCGAGTTGCCCGAAGTGGCGGGTGAACAGCCCCCGCGCGATGAGATAGGCCAGCCAGCCGAACACCAGGACCGACGCCCCGAGGTGGTTGGTGCCCGAGCCTCCGGTCAACCAGGTGCCGAGTCCGCCGACCACCCAGATGATCGCCGTCGCCGCGAGCCCCCGCCCGATACCGGACAGCATCACGAGGAACCCGAGCACGAGCAGCGGCAGGGTGTTGGCGATCAGGTGGCCCCAGCCGAAGTGCAGGACCGGCCCGAACAGCACGCCCCACAGGCCGCCGACGGTGCGGGGTTCGACGCCGCCCCCGTCGAGCCGGTTGCCGACGAGCATGTCGATGAACTCGAGGAGGTACAACCCGACCACGAACGCGCTGATCGTGATCGCCGCCTGCTGCCACTGCGGGCGGGATGCCGTGCCCGCGGGCGGATTCGACGGCCCGGGGACCGGAAAGGACGAGGTCGGGTGGGTCATGACCCGAGCCTACCCACGGGGACCGGGCCCGGAGCGGTTCCCGGTGCGCGCGCTCAGGCCTCGAACGCCGACGGAAACAGGTCTCGGTAGCCGGGGATCCCGGCGACGGCGGTGGCCGTGAGGACCGCGTCGACGATCGCGCGGGTGACGACGTCCGCGGCGGCCGCGCACACCGCGTCGAGCACCGGCAGGTCGGGCGGGAACGCGGCGGGCACCGGCGACGCGGGCGCGGGCAGGTCGTGGGTGCCGGTGGACAACGCGAACAGGGTGTCGCCGTCGAGCGGGGAATGGGCGGGACGGATCGCGCGGGCCAGGCCGTCGTGCCCGGTGACCGCGACCCGTCGGCAGGCCGCCTTGCTCAACGGGGCGTCGGTGGCCACGACACCGATGGTGGTGTTGAGGACGGTGCCCTTGCTGCCGAGGTCGAGGGCCGCTGCGAGGTCGGCGGCGTCGGGCACCCGCAGGCCCCACTCGGCGGCGGCGTGCGCGGACACCCCCCACGGCAGTCCGGTGGCCGGGTCGAACACCGATCCGACCGGGTTCGCGACGACCAGGGCGGCGACGGTCGCGCCCTCGGCCGGGCCCGACCCCAGGACGATGCTCGCGGTCCCGACACCCCCCTTGAGGATCCCGGCCCGCGCCCCGACACCCGCACCGACGCTGCCGCGCCGAACCTCGGCCCGTGCCGCATCCGCGGCGAGGTAGCCGTGGTCGGCGGTCGGGCGGACCGCCCAGTCCCCCACCGGCAGGTCGAAGATCACCGCGCCGGGCACGATCGGGACGACGTGGCCCGCGGTGTCCATCGGGATGCCGCGGCCACGCTCCTCGAGCCATCGCATCACGCCGTCGGCGGCCGCGAGCCCGTACGCGCTGCCACCGGTCAACAGGACCGCGTCGACCGTCTGGACGCTGTGGCTCGGGTCGAGCAGGTCGGTCTCCCTGGTGCCCGGCCCGCCACCGCGAACGTCGACGGCGGCGGTGGCGCCGTGCTCGGCGAGGATCACCGTGCAGCCGGTGGCGCGGCCCGATCCGAGCTCGGCGTCGGCGTCCCGTTCGTGGTGGTGGCCGACCAGCAGTCCCGCGACGTCGGTCAGTGCGTTGCGCGGCCCCGGAATCCCGCTGCCCTGGGTCACACCAGGACCTGCACCAACGAGTCCTGCATCCAGGTCAGCCAGTGGTACACGTCGAGGTGCGGCGCGCGCGGGTCCTCGGGGTCGAGTTCGTCGGGGGTGTCGGCGTCGATCCCGATGGTGGTGCCGAGCGCAAGCCGCACGTCGTTGAGGCCGTAGAGCCACGATTCGGCCTGTTCGGGGGTGAGCACCACCTTGCCGCCGTCGGCGGGGACGGTCTGCAGGATCACCGCACCCGCGGCGACCTTCGCGTCGATGATGTCCGGTTCGTACAGGCTCCGCAGGGCGCCGTTGTCGTTGGCGTCGCGGGACCCGGGGTCGACGGCGTCCGTGCCGGACCCGAAGAAGTCCGGCAGCAGCCGGGCCAGGGTCTCGTCGGTCGGCGCGGTGGAGTTCCCGGTCCGCAGCCCGGTCAGCGCGGCGAGGTCGTCCTGCGGCGCGGACGACGCCCGGTCCTCAAGCAGGCCGAGAACCGAGGTCACCAGCGACCTGAGCACCGACGCCTCCCTGGCGTCCATCTCGGACCGGATCTTGACTCCGCTCAGTGAATTCTTACGGCTCCATGTGCGCACGGGATACCTGGACGTCCTTGTCGGGGTCGGTGGGTGGCTCAGCTGTCACGCTGCATCGTGGCCCAGAGACCGGCCGCGTGCAGACGCTGCACGTCGTGTTCCATCTTGTCCCTCGACCCCGACGAGACGACCGCCTTGCCTTCCTTGTGCACCTGCATCATCAGGTCGGTGGCCTTGGCCTTGCTGTAGCCGAAGAGCTTCTGGAAGATGAACGTCACGTAGTGCATCAGGTTGACCGGGTCGTCCCACACCACCGTCACCCAGGGACGATTCAAGGATTCGTCCTCGTCGGTGACTTCCGCCTGTTCAGGCAGAACGGTCTCCGCTGGCATGGGCATCTTCGCCAGCGGCACGGCCATGAGTGTGAGGTACGGGCGCGGAGCCATACGTCCAGACTACGACGCGACCCGGACCAATTGAACACCGCGCAAGCAAAACCGCCGATGCGAAACGCCGACGGGGGAACACCGCGCGCCGCCGGTCCGGGAACGGCACTGCTCGTAGGGTGTATCGGGTGACGAACACCCAGTGGTCCCGGCCCGCGACGAGCACCGCGCTGCTCACCGACCAGTACGAGCTGACGATGCTCGCCGCCGCGCTCGCCGACGGCTCCGCGGGCCGTCGCTGCACCTTCGAGGCGTTCGCCCGTCGGCTTCCCGACGGCCGCAGGTACGGCGTGGTCGGGGGCGTCGAACGACTCCTCGACGCGCTGCACTCGTTCCGGTTCGGGGAGCCCGAACTGGAGGTCGTGTCGAGGTTCCTCGACGCGGACACCGTGGCGTGGCTGCGGGACTACCGGTTCACCGGCGACATCGACGGCTACCGGGAGGGTGAGCTGTACTTCCCCGGCTCGCCGATCCTGTCGGTGCGGGGCAGCTTCGCCGAGTGCGTGCTGTTGGAAACCCTGATCCTGTCGATCCTCAACCACGACAGCGCGATCGCGTCGGCGGCGGCCCGGATGGTCAGTGCCGCCGACGGCCGGACGCTGATCGAGATGGGGTCGCGGCGCGCGCACGAGGAGGCGGCGGTGGCGTGCTCGCGGGTGGCCTATCTCGCCGGGTTCGACGCGACGTCGAATCTGGAGGCGGTCCGCCGGTTCGGGGTTCCTGGCGCCGGGACCAGTGCGCACGCGTACACGCTGTTGCACACGACGCCGGACGGGCCGGACGAGGCGGCGGCGTTCCGCGGGCAGGTCGAGGCGCTCGGCGTCGACACCACCCTGCTGGTCGACACCTACGACATCACCGCAGGTGTCCGGACCGCGATCGAGGTGGCCGGACCGGAGCTGGGCGGAGTCCGGATCGACTCCGGCGATCTCGGGGTGTGGGCGCGGCAGGTCCGCAAGCAGCTCGACGAGCTCGGCGCGACGAAGACGCGAATCGTGGTGTCCGGGGATCTCGATGAGTATGCGATCGCGTCGCTGCGGGCCGAGCCGGTCGACGCATATGGGGTCGGGACGGCGCTGGTCACCGGGTCCGGGGCACCCACGGCGGGGATGGTCTACAAACTGGTCGAGGTCGAGGGCATCCCGGTGGAGAAGCGCAGCAGCCAGAAGGCGTCGCGGGGTGGCAGCAAGTGCGCGATCCGGTTCGCCCGGGCGACGGGAACGATCGTCGAGGAGGTCGTGTATCCGGCCGACGCGCCGGTCCCGGACGGTGACGGCCCGACGGGCAGGCCGCTGATGATCCCGCTGGTCCGCGGCGGCGAGGTCGAGCCGAACCTGCCCGGCCTCGGCGACGCGCGGGAGCTGCTGGCACGCAACCTGGTGAGCCTGCCGTGGGAGGGCCTCAAGCTTTCGCACGGGGAGCCCGCGGTGCCCACCCGCTTCGTCCGGTGAAGGATGGGGTGATGAGCAGGGCACTGGTGATCGTGGACGTGCAGAACGACTTCTGTGAGGGTGGGTCGCTGGCGGTGACCGGCGGCGCGGCGGTGGCGGAGGCGGTCAGCGACTATCTCGCGTCCCCCGGCCGGCCGCGGTACGCCGCGGTCGTCGCCACCGCGGACCGGCACATCGACCCGGGTCCGCACTTCTCCGCCCACCCCGACTTCCGGGACAGCTGGCCGCCGCACTGTGTGGTCGGCACACCGGGCGCCGAGTTCCATCCGGACCTGGACGTTCGTCCGGTGCAGGAGGTGTTCGGGAAGGGCGCTTTCGCTGCCGCGTACTCGGGGTTCGAGGGCGTGTCGGACGACGGTGACACGCTCGCCGAATGGCTGCACGACCGCGCCGTCGACGCCGTCGACATCGTCGGCATCGCCACCGACCACTGCATCCGCGCGACGGCGCTGGACGCGGTCCGCGAGGGCTTCGACACCCGGGTGCTGTTGGACTACACCGCCGGGGTCGCGCCCGACACCACCCGCACCGCGCTCGACGCGATGCAGACGGCGGGGGTGACCCTGGTCGGGTGGTCGGCGCCAACCCCGCGCCGCAGGCGATAGGACCGCCGCGCCGTGAGGTGACGGCCGCGTCGGGCCCTGCCAGTAGGCTCGTCGGGTGCGCGAACTCCCCACCGTCCCCGACCTGCTGTCCGAGGCGGTGCACGCCCTCGGCGGCAAGGAACGCCGGAACCAGCTGACGATGGCATCGGCGGTCGCGCACGCGATCGAGTCCGGGGAGCATCTGGCGGTGCAGGCGGGCACCGGTACCGGCAAGTCCCTCGCGTATCTGGTGCCGAGCGTGCGGCACGCCGTCGAGTCGGGGCGCACCGTGGTGATCTCGACGGCGACGATCGCGCTGCAGCGGCAGCTCGTTGACCGCGACCTGCCGCGACTGGCGAAGGCCCTGAAGAAGCCGCTCGGCAGGGAACCGAGGTTCGCGATTCTCAAGGGCCGCAACAACTATCTGTGCATGAACAAGGTGCACACCGGGATGGCGGAGCAGCCAGCCCCGGAGGCCGAGCTGTTCGACGCGTTCGCGGTGTCCCGGCTGGGCCGGGAGGTGCAGCGGCTGACGACGTGGTCCTCGGACACCGAGACCGGGGACCGCGACGAACTGGTGCCCGGCGTCTCCGACCAGGCGTGGCGTCAGGTCAGCGTCACCGCCCGCGAATGCCTCGGCAAGTCGCGCTGCCCGATCGGCGAGGACTGTTTCGCCGAACGGGCCCGCGCCGAGGCCGCGCAGGTGGACGTCGTCGTCACGAACCACGCGCTGCTCGCGATCGACGCGATCTCCGGTATCGCAGTGCTGCCCGACCACGACGTTGTTGTGGTCGACGAGGCGCACGAACTGGTGGACCGGGTGACCGGCGTCGCGACGGCGGAGCTGGCGCCCGCGACGATCAGCGCGGCCGCGCGGCGGTGCACGAAGCTGGTCGAGGAGCAGGACGCGGACCGGCTGGAGGCGTCGGCCGAGGCCTGGACCGCGGTGCTCGAGGAGTTGCCGTCGGGCCGCTGGGAGCGTCTGCCCGACGGCGCCGGGCAGGCATTGGCGCTGGTCCGCGACGCCGCGTGGGCGGTGCGGACCGCGATCGGCCCGTCCCGTCCCGGTCAGGCCGCGGCCGACCCGGAGTCGGCGGCGGCGCGGGCCGCGGCCCTGTCCGCGGTCGACGAGGTGCATGACAGCGCCGTCCGAGTCCTCACCGCGTTCGACGAACCGGATCCGGCGAAGCACCGCGACGTGGTGTGGCTGGCCGACGAGGAACGGCGCGGGAAGCTGGTCCGGATCGCGCCGCTGTCGGTCGGTGGCCTGCTGCGCAGCCGCCTGTTCGACGAGTCGACGGTGGTGCTGACCTCGGCGACGCTCACCGTCGGCGGCAACTTCGACGGTCTTGCGGTGGAGTGGGGACTGCCCGCGCAGGCGTCGGTCCGCAGCGACACCGCGATGGCGACCGGCACCGAGGCGCCGTCCGACGAGTCGACCGTCAAGTGGAACGCCGTCGACGTCGGCTCACCGTTCGACCATGCGAAGGCCGGAATCCTGTACGTGGCCAAGCATCTGCCGCCACCCGGCCGGGACGGGCTGTCGCCGCGGTTCCTCGACGAGATCGAGGAACTGGTCACCGCCGCCGGGGGCCGCACTCTCGGCCTGTTCTCCTCGACGCGGGCCGCGAAGGCCGCCGCTGCGGAGATGCGTCAGCGCCTGGACACCCCGGTGCTGTGCCAGGGCGACGACGCGACCGGGCAGCTGGTGCGCACGTTCGCGGAGGACGAGGCGACGTCCCTGTTCGGCACCCTGTCGCTGTGGCAGGGCGTCGACGTGCCCGGTCCGTCGCTGTCGCTGGTGATCCTGGACCGGATTCCGTTCCCCCGCCCGGACGACCCGTTGCTGGCTGCGCGGCAGCGAGCCGTCGAATCCCGGGGCGGCAACGGGTTTCTCGCGGTCTCCGCGAACCATGCCGCGCTGCTGCTGGCGCAGGGCGTCGGCAGGCTGCTGCGCAGCGTCGACGACAGGGGCGTGGTCGCGATGCTCGACTCCCGACTGGCGACGGCCCGGTACGGCGGCTACCTGCGCGCCTCGCTCCCCCCGTTCTGGGAGACCTCGGATCCGCTGGTGGTCCGCAAGGCGCTGGAACGGCTGGCTGGCGGTTAGGGCGCGCAGTCGTCGAGCGGGGAGACCTACCCGGCCGGGGCGGTGACCAACCCGAACTCGGCGTCGCCTGCCAGCAGCTCGTGGTGCGGCAGCACCCGGACCGTGTACCCGACGGCGCCGGAATGCGCGAGTGCCGTGTCGACGACGTAGATCTCGCCCAGCTCGTCGGTGCCGGTGTGGGACATCGGCACCGTCACCACGTCGGTGAGATCCTCGTCCGACCCGACCCGGCCGAGCACCGCCTGCACGGTCACCTCGGCCGGGTCGAGGCCGCCGAGCTGCAGGTACGCGCGCAGTGACAGCTCGGCGCCGATCACCGGGGTATCCGGCAGCCCGGAGCCGTCCACCTGCACCACCTGCACGGCGGGCCACGCCGCATCGACGCGTTCGCGATAGTGCGCCACCTGCCTGGCCCCCGCGTACCCGTCGGCGATCGCGAGCCGGGACGCCCGCGCGGCGGGTGCGTACAGGTCGACGACGTAGTCGCGGACCATTCGGGACGCCAGCACCTTCGGCCCCAGCGACTGCAGGGTGTGCCGGACCATCTCCACCCAGCGGGTGGGCACCCCGTCCGCCCCACGGTCGTAGAACTTCGGCAGCACCGACTGTTCAAGCAGGTCGTACATCGCGTGCGCCTCGAGGTCGTCGCGGCGCGCCTCGTCGAGCACGCCGTCCGCGGTCGGGATCGCCCACCCGTTCTCGCCGTCGAACATCTCGTCCCACCATCCGTCGAGGATGGACAGGTTCAGCCCCCCGTTGAGTGCCGACTTCATCCCGGAGGTGCCGCACGCCTCGAGTGGACGCAGCGGATTGTTCAGCCACACGTCGCACCCCCAGTACAGGTAGCGGGCCATCGACATGTCGTAGTCGGGCAGGAACACGATCCGGTGCCGCACGTCGTGCCGGTCGGCGAACCGGACGATCTGCTGGATCAGCGCCTTGCCGCCATCGTCGGCGGGGTGGCTCTTGCCCGCAACCACCAGCTGTACCGGGCGATCGGGGTCGAGCAGCAGCGCCCGCAGCCGCTCCGGGTCCCGGAGCATCAACGTGAGGCGCTTGTAGGTGGGCACCCTCCTCGCGAACCCGACGGTGAGCACGTTCGGATCGAAAACCTCTCGGGTCCATGACAGTTCAGCCTCGGTCGCACCCCGCTCGCGCCACGACGCCCGAACCCGGCGACGCACCTCGTCGACCAGCTGCCCGCGCAGGGCGGAGCGGGTCGCCCACAGTTCGGTGGCGTCCACCGTGGTCAGCCGCTCCCATCCGCGCGCCTCCTCGACGGACTCGGGGCCTGCGACCCGATGCGCGAGCTCCATCCACTCGCGGGCCGCCCACGTCGGGGCATGCACCCCGTTCGTGACCGACCCGATCGGCACCTCGTCCGCGTCGAAGCCCGGCCACAGCTCGCTGAACATTCCCCTGCTGACGGTGCCGTGCAGCTTCGAGACCCCGTTCGCGCGCTGGCCGAGCCGCAATCCCATGTGCGCCATGTTGAACACCGACGGGTCGGACTCGCGACCCAGTTCGAGAATGCGGTCCACCGCAAGCCCCGGCAGCAGCGCCGACTCGCTCTCGCCCGCGGCACCGCCGAAGTAGCCCCGCACCAGATCCACCGGGAACCGGTCGATCCCCGCAGGCACCGGGGTGTGCGTGGTGAACACGGTCGCCGCCCGGACCGCGGCAAGGGCCGCACCCCAGTCGAGCCCGGTCCCGGTGACCAGTTCCCGCACCCGCTCCACGCCGAGGAACCCGGCGTGCCCCTCGTTCATGTGGAACACCTCCGGGTCGCCGAGGCCCTCCGCGCGGGTGTAGGCCCGGACCGCGCGGACCCCACCGATCCCGGCGAGGATCTCCTGCTTGATCCGGTGGTCCTGGTCGCCGCCGTACAGGCGGTCGGTCACCCCACGCAGTTCCGGATCGTTCTCGGCGATGTCGGAGTCGAGCAGCAGCAGCGGAACCCGGCCCACCTGCGCGATCCACACCCGCGCCCGCAGCACCCGCCCACCGGGCATCGCGACGTGCAGCAGCACCGGCGCCCCGGACTCCGGTTCGGCAAGCAGCCGCAGCGGCAGGCCCTGCGGGTCCAGGGACGGGTAGTGCTCGGCCTGCCACCCGTCCGCCGTCAGCGACTGCCGGAAGTACCCGGACCGGTACAGCAACCCGACGCCGATCAGCGGCACCCCGAGGTCGGAGGCAGCCTTGAGATGGTCGCCCGCGAGGATGCCGAGGCCGCCGGAGTAGTTCGGGAGCACCTCGGTGACCCCGAATTCCATGGAGAAGTACGCGATTCCGCTGGCCAGGTCGCGGTCCTTCGCCTGCTGATTCTGGTACCAGCGCGGCCGGTCGAGGTAGTCGTCGAGATCCGATTCGAGGCGGTCGAGTTCGGCGACGAACCCGGCATCGGCGGCGAGCGCGTCCAGTCGCGCCGGCGCGACCTCTCCGAGCATCCGGACCGGGTCGTGGCGCACCCGAGTCCACAGGTCGGGGTCGATCCGGGCGAACAGGTCCTGAGTCGGCGGGTGCCACGACCAGCGCAGGTTCGTCGACAGCCGGCCCAGCGCGGACAGCCGGGCGGGCAGGTGGGCACGGACGGTGAACCGACGCAAGGCTTTCACCTGGCGAAGACTACCGATCCGGCGGGCATTGGTCCTGTCCTGCGGACGCCGCGTCCCGCGCGGACACCCGACCGCAGCCCGTAAGGTCTCCTGCATGACCGGGCGGATAGGCATCGACGACGTCGTCCCCGACATCGAGGGAGGCAGACACCCGGCGAAGGCCGTGGTCGGCGAGACCTTTCCGGTGACCGCGTCGGTGTGGCGCGACGGGCACGACGCGGTCGCCGCGACGCTCGCGGTCCGCGGCCCCGGGTTCACCCGAAGCATCCGGATCCCGATGCTGCCCGGCCCGCTGCCCGACACGTTCGCCGCGGCCTTCACCCCCACCTGCCCCGGCACCTGGACCTACCGGGTGGAGGGGTGGAGCGACCCGCTCGCCACCTGGCGGTCCGCGGTCGAGGCCAAGCTGGCGGTCGGGCAGGGTCCGACCGAGTTGGCCAATGACCTCGAGGTCGGTGCCCGGCTGTTCGAGCGGGCCTCGCACGTCGTGCCCCGCGGGGATCGGCACCGCTGCCTCGCCGTCGCGACGGCGCTGCGGAGCACGCAGCCGTTGCCGCAGCGGGTGGCGCCCGCGTTCGCGCCCGCGGTCACCGACCTGCTGCGCGCCCATCCGCTGCGGGACCTGCTGACGAGGGGCCGGGCGCTCCAGGTGTGGGTGGATCGCACCCGAGCCCTGTTCGGATCCTGGTACGAGTTTTTCCCCCGGTCCACCGGCGGACGGGATGCGGAGGGGCGGCCGCGGCACGGCACCTTCACCACGGCCGCGAACGCGTTGCCCCGGATCGCGGCAATGGGATTCGACGTGGTGTACCTGCCGCCGATCCATCCGATCGGACGGGTGAATCGCAAGGGCCCCAACAACTCACTGACTCCGGGACCGGACGATGTCGGATCGCCGTGGGCGATCGGATCGCCGGAGGGCGGCCACGACGCGATCCACCCCAACCTGGGTACGATGGCCGACTTCCGGGCGTTCGTCAGCCGGGCGGGCCGGCTCGGACTCGAGGTCGCGCTCGACCTCGCCCTGCAGTGCGCCCCCGACCATCCCTGGGCGGCAGCACATCCGGAGTGGTTCACCGTCCTGCCCGACGGCACCATCGGGTACGCGGAGAACCCGCCGAAGAAGTACCAGGACATCTACCCGATCAACTTCGACGACGACCGCGACGGCATCTACACCGAGGTGCTGCGCGTGGTCCGGTTCTGGATCGCGGCCGGTGTCAGGATCTTCCGGGTCGACAACCCGCACACGAAGCCACCGGACTTCTGGGAATGGCTGATCGCGGAGGTCAAGACCACCGACCCGGATGTGCTGTTCCTGTCCGAGGCATTCACCCGCCCGGCCCGGATGTACGGGCTCGCCAAACGCGGGTTCTCGCAGTCGTACACGTACTTCACGTGGCGGGTGTACAAGCAGGAGCTGATCGAGTTCGGGCAGGAGATCGCCGCGAAGGCGGACGAGGCCCGGCCGAACCTGTTCGTCAACACCCCCGACATCCTGCATGAGAGCCTGCAGGTCGGCGGGCCCGGCATGTTCGCGTTGCGCGCCGCCCTCGCCGCAACCCTGGCCCCGACCTGGGGCGTCTACTCCGGGTACGAACTCTACGAACACCTCCCGGTGCACCCGGGCAGCGAGGAGTACCTGGACTCGGAGAAGTACCAGCTCCGGCCCCGCGACTTCGACGGCGCCCGGGCCCGCGGCGAATCGTTGGAGCCGTGGCTGACCACCCTGAACCGGATTCGCCGCGCGCACCCGGCCTTGCAGCAGCTGCGCAACATCACCTTCCACCACGTCGACAACGACTCGCTGATCGCCTACTCGAAGTTCGACCCGGTGACCGGCGACGCGGTGCTGACCGTGGTCAACCTGGACCCGTACGCCGCCGAGCAGGGCATGATCTGGCTGGACATGCCCGCGCTCGGCCGGGACTGGCACGACCGCATGACCGTGCTCGACGAGGTGTCCGGCGAGCAGTTCGACTGGGGGCAGACCAATTTCGTCCGGCTCGAGCCCTGGCGCGCGGTCGCACACATCCTCGCACTGCCCCCGATCCCCTACCCGGCGCGGCTGCACCTTGCGCACCGCCCGCCCGCGTCGTGAGCGCCATCGTTCCCCGCGGCGCCGCGCCCGACCCCGGCGCCCTCGCCCGCCTGCTCGCCGGGACCCACCACGACCCGCACGCGCTCCTCGGTGCGCACAGCCATCCTGGCGGCACCCTGATCCGCGCGTTGCGGCCGAACGCGGTCGCGGTCGCGGCGCGCATCGGCCGCACCGACCACCCGCTGGTCCGGCTCGCCGACGACCTGTTCGGGGCGGTGGTTCCGGTGGAGGACCTGGTCGACTACCGCCTGGTCGTCGAGTACCCGGGCGGGGACACCACCGTCGTCGCCGACGGCTACCGCTTTCTCCCGACCCTCGGCGACCTGGATCTACACCTGCTCGGCGAGGGCAGGCACGAGCGGTTGTGGGAGGTCCTCGGCGCCCACCCGCGCGTCTACACCACCCCGGACGGTGCGGTGCCGGGCACGTCGTTCGCGGTGTGGGCACCGAACGCGGCGGGGGTCGCGGTGATGGGTGACTTCGACGGCTGGGTGGGCAGGCAGGCCCCGATGCGGGCGCTCGGGTCGACCGGCGTGTGGGAGGTGTTCGTCCCCGGGGTCCGGCCCGGCGACCTGTACAAGTTCCGGGTGCACTGCCGGGACGGGTCGGTGCGGGACAAGGCCGATCCGATGGCATTCGCGACCGAGGTTCCGCCCGCGACCGCGTCCCGGGTGACCCGGTCGGACCACGTCTGGTCGGATGCCGAGTGGGTCGCGGCGCGGCGCCGCCGCGAACCCAACCAGGAACCGATGAGCATCTACGAGATCCATCTCGGGTCGTGGCGTCCGGGGCTGGGCTATCGCGACCTGGCGCGGCAGCTCGCGGAGTACGTGCGCGCGTGCGGATTCACCCATGTGGAGTTGCTGCCCATCGCCGAGCACCCGTACGGCGGCTCCTGGGGGTACCAGGTCACCTCCTATTACGCGCCGACCGCCCGGTTCGGCTCCCCCGACGACTTCCGCTGGTTCGTCGATCACCTGCACGGTGCCGGGATCGGGGTCATCGTCGACTGGGTGCCCGCGCACTTCCCCAAGGACGAGTGGGCGCTGGCCCGGTTCGACGGCGAGCCCCTGTACGAGCACGCCGACCCGCAGCGAGGCGAGCAACTCGACTGGGGGACCTACGTTTTCGATTTCGGGCGTGCCGAGGTCCGCAACTTCCTCGTCGCGAACGCCCTGTACTGGATCGACGAGTTCCACGTCGACGGGCTCCGGGTCGACGCGGTCGCGTCGATGCTCTATCTGGACTACTCCCGACCCCCCGGCGGCTGGACCCCGAACATCCACGGCGGCAGGGAAAATCTCGAGGCCGTCGCGTTCCTACAGGAGATGAACGCGACCGTGCACAAGCACCACCCCGGCGTCGTGACCGTCGCCGAGGAATCCACCGCGTGGCCGGGCGTCACCCGCACCACCACGGTCGGCGGCCTCGGCTTCTCGATGAAATGGAACATGGGCTGGATGCACGACACCCTCGGCTACCTGGGCCGCGATCCGGTGCACCGCAGCTTCCACCACCACGAGGTCACGTTCTCGCTGATGTACGCGTGGAGCGAGCACTACCTGCTGCCGGTCAGCCACGACGAGGTGGTGCACGGCAAGGGCACGCTGTGGTCCAGGATGCCCGGCGACGACCGCACCAGGGCCGCGGGGTTGCGGGCGTTGCTCGCCTACATGTGGGCGCACCCGGGCAAGCAACTGCTGTTCATGGGCCAGGAGTTCGGGCAGCGCACCGAATGGTCGGAGGAACGCGGCCTCGACTGGCGGCAGCTCGACGACCCGCACACCGGTGCCCTGCAGCGGGGGGTGCGCACCCTCGTCGGCGACCTCAACGCCGTCTATCGCGCCCATCCGGCGTTGTGGACGCTGGACACCTCGCCGGGCGGCTACTCGTGGATCGACGCCAACGACACCGAGAACAATGTGCTCAGCTTCCTGCGGTACGGCACCGACGGCTCGATCGTCGCGTGCCTGTTCAACTTCTCGGGGTCCCCACATCAGCACTACCGGGTCGGCCTGCCCGAGCCGGGTCGCTGGCGGGAGATCCTCAATACCGACGCCGCCGCCTATCACGGAACCGGGTTGGGTAACTTCGGTGAGGTGACCGCCACCGGCACCCCCTGGCACGGACGCCCCGCGTCCGCCGAGGTGACGCTGCCCGGCAACGCCGCGATCTGGCTGCACCGGGAACTGCCGTGACCCGGCTCCCGATCGCGTTCGCGGCCGCCCTCGCCACCGTCCTGGTCGCCGGCTGCGGTCAACTCGTGGACGGGCACGCGGTGTCGATCTACGACGACCCGTTCACCGTCGCCGGTCTGGCCGCCACCACCGGGCCGAACGGTCCGCGGCCCGGCGCCCCGGAGCCGTCACTCGCCGTCCGGGGCGGCGACGGGTCCGCCGCCGACCGTCTCGCCGGCGCGGCCGTCGACGACCTCGCCGCATTCTGGACCGTCGAGTACCCGCGCGCGTTCGCCGGGGATTTCCGGCCGGTCACGGACCTGATGTCGTGGGACCCGGGCGTTGCCCCCGCGCGGTCCGGGACGTTCTGCGGCGACAGCACCCACGGCGTCGCCAACGCCGGCTACTGCATCCGTGACGGCTCGATCGGCTGGGACCGCACCACCCTGCTGCCCGCGCTGATGGACACGTTCGGCCCGATGGCGGTGGTGATGGTGATCGCACACGAGTACGGGCACGCCGTGCAGCACGACTCGGGGCTGGCCGGCGACGACGACCCGACCCTGGTGCTCGAGCAGCAGGCGGACTGCTTTTCCGGCGCGTACATGCGGTATGTCGCGGCGGACCGGTCCGCACAGTTCACCCTCAACACCTCCGAGGGCCTCAACTCGGTGATGGCGGCGATGGTCGCCGTCCGCGACACCGACCCGAACGATCCGAGTGCCGTCCACGGCACCGCGTTCGAGCGGGTCACCGCCTTCCAGATCGGGTTCACCGACGGCGCCCGCGCGTGCACCGGGATCGACGAGGCCGAGGTCGAGACCAGGCGCGCGCAGCTACCGCACCAGTTCACGACGCCCGGCGACATCGGCGAGACCGCGGTGACCGAGCGGACCGTCGACCTGACCGTGGATTCGCTGCAGTCGGTGTTCGCGCTGCCGGAACGCCCCCGGGTCTCGTTTGCCGGCGCGGACACCGGGTGCCCGGACGCGACCACCACCGAGCCGGTGTCGTACTGCCCCGCGACCCGCACGATCGGGGTGTCGATGCCCGCCCTCGTCGAACGCGGGACACCACACGACGGCAACGTCGACGACCTCGCCAGCGACATCCGCGGCGACTTCGGCGCCTATGTCCTTGTCGCGTCCCGATTCACGCTCGCCGTGCAGCAGCACACCGGCGACTCCCTCACCGACCCCAAGACAGCGTTGCGGGCGGCCTGCCTGTCTGGGGTGTGGACCGCGGCAACGGCGTCCGGCTCGGCGGGCGGACTGAGCCTCTCGCCGGGCGACCTCGACGAGGCGGTGTCCGGACTACTCACCGACGGACTGATGGCATCCGACATCGACGGGGTCACCGTCCCGAGCGGCTTCGCCCGGGTAGACGCCTTCCGGTCCGGGGTCCTCGGCGGGCGCGACGCCTGCACCAACCGGTACCAGTAGCGCTCCGCTAGTACAGCGCGGAGGCGAGCTTGCGGCGGGCGACGACGACGAGCGGGTCGGCCTGGTCGAAAAGCTCGAACAGTTCGAGTAGCCGGGTGCGGACCGTGGTCTTGTCCTCACCGGCGTACCTCCTGATCGCGTCGATCAGGAGCGTGAACGCCTCCTCCGGCTGCTGGGTGTAGAGCAGGGCGTCGGCGGCGTCGAGCTGGGCGGCAACGTTCGCGGGTTCCGCGGCGGCGGCCGTGACCGCGTCCGGGGCGACGTTCTGCACCCGCGCCAGGAACCGCACCTGACGCTGCGCGGCGACGGCCTGCTTGTTGCCCGGCTCGGCGTCGAGGATTGCCTGGTACGCCGCCTCGGCGCCGTCAAGATCGCCGTCGGCGAGCGCGTCCTCGGCGGCAACGAACCGCGGGTCCTCGGGTTCCGGTTCGGCACCGTCGACGGGCGGCGGACCCGACAGCTTGCCCGCGGTCGCGGCCAGCACCTGCCCGAGCCAGCCCTGCACCTCGTGGACGGGTTGCACACCCTGGAAGTCTGCGATCGGCTGGCCTGCCGCAACGGCGACGACGGTCGGGATGCCCTGCACACCGAACGCCTGCGCGATCCGCATGTTCGCGTCGACGTCGACCTTCGCAAGCACCCAGGTCCCGTCGCCGTCCAACGCGAGCGACTCCAGCTCACCGACGAACGCGACACTCGCGTCGCTGCGCGGGGACCACAACGCGACCAGCACGACCACCTGCATCGACCGTTCGAGAACCTCGGCCTCGAAGGTGGCTTCGGAGACGTCGACGACGGGCGCCAGACCCGTTGCCGAGCCGTCCCCTGCCGGGGTCGATGCGGTCGGCGCGGCAGGCGGCTGCGGTCGATCCTTCAGGCCGGACAGATCCACTGCACCGGACATGGCTGCCGCCATCGCGGCGGATGGACGTGCGGGCTGACGAGAACCGGGTCGAGTCACGGTGCCAGTTTGTCACAACAGGCCAGCGCCCCGGACAGCACAGCGCCCCCGGACCGCGGACGGTTCGGGGGCGCTGGGCATGCGGATCAGACGGCGTCGAGCTCGCGTGCGGTGGCAGCGGCGGCCGGGGTTGCGGACAGCTCGCCGAGCTGACCGGTCCGCTTCGCCCACCACTCGAACAGGATCGTGAAGAACGGCGGGATGCTCGAGAGCAGCGCCAGCCCGGTCGTGACCAGGTTCCACTTGAGGGCACGTGCGGTCAGCAGCGCGACGACAATGAACAGGACGAACACGGCACCGTGGAACGGACCGAAGATCTTCACGCCGATCTCGTTGCCGTTCTCCGGCAGGTACTTGAACGCCATGCCGAGGAGCAGACCGGCCCAGGTGAATGCCTCAAGGATTGCGACAAATCGGAACCGCTTGGCCGGGGTGCTGAGATCGAAGATGTTCGCCATGACCGCCATTGTGCCGGGCATCTACGACGATCCGTCGTTGCTGTGGGAGACATCACGGCCCCGACGGGATGCGTCGGGGCCGCGACCGGAGTAATGCCTCCCCGGTCAGCGCTGCGGGACGCGGAGGATCAGGGCATCACCCTGCCCACCACCACCACACAACGCCGCCGCACCGATGCCGCCGCCGCGGCGCTGCAGTTCCAGGGCCAG